>NZ_LZPK01000133.1:0-23588 GCF_001729375.1 Methanosarcina sp. A14
TATAATGTTTAAATGAATGAATGAATGAATGAATGAATGAATGAATGAATGAATGAATGAATGAATGAACTAAGAAATACAATTTAATATAATAGATAGAGATATTGAAAAAAACGATGTCGGGAAAAATAGTGAAATTTATCAGACATCTGCGGAAAGTGGGGTGAAATTTCATAGCCAGAAAAAGCATCTTACGTTCAAAGCTTAGAGCTAGCAGATCAAGTGAAAAAAACAAAAAATAAGAAAACAAGATTCAGGAAAAAGAAGTGAAGAAAGAAAAATGAAGAAAGAAAAATCTGATTTCTTACTTAAAACAGCACTTTGTAATTTCTCCACTGAGATCTTCCCTGAGCATTTTGACAGCTTCGTCAAATTCATCGGTCTGACCGAGCACCCACATAAGTTTAACAAGGGCGATTTCGGGGAGAGTATCTTCTCCTTCGATTGCACCGGCTTTCAGCATATCACGGCCGGTATCATAGACCCGGTCGCAAATTCTGCCATTAATGCACTGGGATGTAACTATAACAGGCATTTTTGCATCTGTTGCTTTCCGGATCTTAGGAATCCACTTTGTAGAAACATGCCCAAGCCCGGTACCTTCAAGAACCAGTCCTCTGTACCCGCTGTCAATGTAATGGTCAAGGATTTCAGGGCCTGAACCCGGAGTGAATTTAACAAGGGCACATTTTGGTTCCATGCCTGGTTTGAATTTGAGAGGTCTTTCTCCACGTTTAATATAGTCAATGAAAGTTTTTATTTCCCTTGTATTGTAATCCACGATTCCTATAGGTCGGGAATTTATTGACTTGAAGGCATCTCTGCGGGAAGTATGCATTTTCCTGACTTTAGTTCCACGGTGGATCTCGCAGAAATCATCTGAGGTTGTTCCATGCATAACAACCGAAACTTCAGCAATATCACTAATAGCAACAAGAGCCGCACATATTGCATTCATGGCATTGTCGCTGCTCGGACGGTCTGCACTTCTCTGGGAACCCACAATAACAATGGGCACTGGCGTTTCGATCATAAAGGAAAGGGCTGCAGCCGTGTACATCATGGTATCTGTCCCATGGGTTACGATTATTCCATCGGCACCTGCCTCGATTTCCTCTACGATGGCACGGGCAAGGTTTTGCCAGGACTCCGAATCCATGTTTTCCGATAGAATGCTTGAGATTACCCTTCCTTTGAAATCGGCTATCTCTCTGAGTTCAGGGATAGCTGCAAGGATATCATCAGCAGTGAACTGGGAAGTTACTGCACCTGTCCTGTAATCGATTTTGCTTGCAATCGTTCCGCCTGTGGAAAGAATAGCTACCTTTGGAAGCTTTTTTCCAGATTTCTGGATCTCCTCTCCTGCCGTTTTAGGTCCTTTTCCGCCGTTCCGGCCTCCATTTGTGTTTTTTCCATTGTTTTCCAGAAGAGTTATCTTTACCTTATCCATGGAAAAACCGGCATTGTAACCGCTGTTCATCTTTATTGTAATATATCCTTCCATGGACGGCATTACTTTGCCTTCGTAGACAGTGCCGTTCTTTTCAATACGTACCCGGTCGCCCTGTTTAAATTCCATAAATAATCCCTTTTATGATAACTTTTTTAAATGCTGTATAGATAATAGGTACTCCGATATCATACAGACATTCTTGTATAATACCTAGCTACTTTTACAATATTATACATTTTGCGTGATACTGAGAGGTCAAAGTAGTATTAATACTGAAATTAACACTGAAATTAACACTGAAATTAATACTGAAATTAATACTAAGTTTAAGAGGTCAATGTAATATTAATACTGAGTATTAATACTTAGTTCATTGACATCAAGTATACTTAAATCTGAAGTTTGCTTCGTTATAGCTCAAGTTTTCCTGTGTACTCATTAACAGTTGCAAGCAGATTTTCAAAAGCTGAGTCTGTAATATCTTTCAGGGTTGCAATTTCCTGCCTATTAAGTTCAAGCTCGGTCTGTCTTTTCGAGAGGTAATTTAACATTTCGTCAGGAGCTGGTCCACCAGCGATTTTTCTTCTCTTTACGTTCGAAACTGGGTTAAGAGCTTCTTTTACCATTTTCTCTGTGAGCCCCCGGCTTGAAAGAGATTCACCCAGCACAATTTCGGCAGCAGAGTCGATTTTTTTGAGAGTTGGGTATTCCATTTTCCTTGCGAGCATCCCGACTATCTGGTGGGCAGTCCTGAAAGGAATTCCGGTTTCCCGGACAAAGGTATCCGCAAGTTCGGTTGCGGTTGTAAAACCTGTAACTGCCTGGGCAGCAAGCACTTCAGGGTGGATTTTCATAGTTTTTATCATTCCTTCCATGACCCTTACTGAAGCCCTTACAGTTTCTACAGACCGCCAGATATTTGGGGTTGCTTCCTGAAGGTCCCGGTTGTAGCTCAGGGGAAGCCCTTTGCAGATCGTAATCAGAGACATTAGTGCACCCACTGCTACTCCTGTTTTCCCGCGCATAAGTTCGGCAGTGTCAGGATTTTTCTTCTGCGGCATGATTGAAGAAGTAGAAGCGTACATGTCGTCCAGTTCTATGAAATTGAATTCGGAAGTGGACCACATTACAAGTTCTTCAGCCATACGGCTCAGGTTTATCATGAGGTTTGTAAATCCTGAAGCGCATTCAATAAGAAAGTCCCTGGTGCTGACCGCATCCATTGAATTTCCAAGCAAGCCGTCAAAGCCCAGAAGCTCCTGGGTCCTTTTCCTGTTCAGGTTAAAACCCGTGGAAGCAAAAGCCGCAGCCCCAAGCGGGCAGAGGTTTACCCTCGAGTAAGCATCTTGAATCCTGTCAAAATCTCTGCCAAGAGCGGCTTCGTGGGCGCAGAGGTGATGAGCAAGTGTTGTCGGTTGGGCATGTTGCATGTGAGTAAAACCAGGCATGAGCGTCTCAGTATGTTTTTCCGCAAGGGTAAGAAGCGTTTGCCTTAGTTCATGGATTTCTTCAAGCAGCCCGGTCAGTTCTTCCCTGAGCACCAGCCTGATGCAGGTTGCAACCTCATCGTTTCTGGAACGCCCAGAATGCATCCTGCCCCCAACGTCTTCCCCAACCATATCGATGAGCCTTGACTCAAGAGAGATATGGATGTCTTCATAGCTGAAATCAAGCTTTTCCATCCCTTCCTCCCGGATTTTTAAAAGCCCACTAAGGATTTTGCTGCAGTCCTCCCTATTTATGATGCCCTGCTCTTTTAGCATTACTGTGTGGGCAAGGTCTACTGCTATGTCAGCATCAAAAATCCACCTATCAGCTTCCATAGAGGAAGTATAACGTAAGATTTCCTCGTCCTGGGCAGCCTCCAGCCTGCCTCTGCGTAAAATATTGCTCATCGGTTTTCCTCTCTCTGATTTTTGTGATATAAGTAGGTGTGAGTATAATTCCTGTTGATACGAATTTAATTTCTGTTAATGTCTGTGGCAATAGTATTTGTGAAACTAATATGAGATTTAACATGAGGTTTATAAGATTTAATATAAAACTTAAATGAAATACTTGATGCAAGATTTAAAGTAAGATTTGTAGCGTGGTATTATTTCGAACGCTTAAATATGAATCGGTTTCGGGGGATTTTTCTTTTAAGGCTAACTGTATCAGGTAGGCCCTTGTTTTTTTCAGTAAAAATTTTTGAAAACTATCACGGCTTACTTACTTGTCCGGTTTCTTTCGGTATCCCAAAAAAGCTAATCGTAAGGAAAGCTGAAGTTCACTTAGTGTCCGTGGTTTCGAAGTACACCGGATCTCAGCGATTTATGACATCATACTATCAGGTAAGAAAATTCCTTAACCGATGGTTAATGTATAAGATTTAATTCATGGAATCGCAATGCCTATGTCCAATGGATCATCAGGTTGTATCTCTATATCGATAGATATTGATAGATCACTAGCATCATTAGAGATCATTTCAGTCTTTGTAATATTGTTGTCTAATGTAGCTTTAATGTATGTCCCTGATGTCAGTGTAAATGGGAATTGTTTTCTCATGGATTCTTTTTTAGGAGCTGACATATATGATTCGTTAAATATAGAGGTATTTTTTGAGTCGAGTACTTCTACAGTAACTTCATGGCTTTTATTACCCCAATTATGTATAAAAAAATAATTACCGCTTTCTTTGTTGTTATTATTTTCATTGTTGTCAAGAAGAATATTCTGCTTAACAACAGGAATTAAAACAATAATGCTTATCAACAAAAGGAATATGCATACAAATATGACTAATATTTTTCTTGACATGTTAATTCCTCAACCAAGATCTCTCTATTATAACTAGGACTTCCTCACTTGAGGAACAAAATAAATTACAGGAAAAACAGTACAATATGCCAAAATAGTTCCCTTCTTAATCTCATCTGAAGAATAGACTATATGGACAACTTTGTTGTTATATTTCTTAGCAGTCTGGTCAATATAATAACTTTTATTATCAACGTTTATTTCTCCGATAAGAACGCCATCCCCTGCTGTTAATACGACGCTACTATTTGCTTTCCCAACAACTGTTCCGGTATACGAATAGGATTTAGGAGCATCTGAGATAGATCCATCTGCTGCTGTAATTGTTGTATTATCACTTACTGCATGCATTTTCTGAAGTTTAAGATCAAAATTTTGTCCTAACAGTCTAAGTGTAACCTGACCATCAGCTGCATCATCGAGAAAAGCTGTAGGATTTGTAGTAACAGTTTCAAAATTATATAGTGTATCATTGAAGTCAAGCAATTTTTTTGTCGAAGTCAATGTTATTTATTATATCTGATTTGTCGTCCTCTGTAGTTGTCCTTACTGCCAGTACAACTACAACAGTTACTATTAAAAATGTTGCAAATATTGCACTTACTCTAACTTTTTTATTCATTGTTATTTATTTTCTCCTAAGGATTTTACCCCGGAGGCAGGATTTAAGTAAGCTTAAATATACGCAAAATTAATGTAATTTGCTCCAAAGTTATCTAACCTGCGTCTGGGCGCCTGGAGTTCAAATAGATCTTCCACATTACATTTGAACTCCATAATTTGTTTTATGTTTGCTGTTATATACTTTATCGAAAAACTCCTCAAATTAACTATTTTCATTATTTTTAGTGCTTATTAATTACCCATCTTTTTGATTTTTTAGCTATTGACCAAAATTATAATATACAATAATAAAGCCTCAAGATCGCCCAGATAATTATAAAAATAAAATTGTTATATAATATAATAATAAAAGTAAATATTTAATAAAACACCGTGGAATAAAATGATTTTTTCCTATATTTTGTGTTATTATACAAAGAGTCCCATTGCAAAAATTACCGAATTAAAGGACATGAGCACCGGGAAGCCGTACAAAGGCGGTAATAATTGCGCTACAACTCCCTCAATGCAGCAGGATGGCAACAAATGCCAGATAATCGGAGACATAGAAAAAAGGCCAATAATCCCGGAAATTGTAATTGAAATGATAAACAACCTGATTAAAACATATATTTTCTAAGTCCATTTCATTAACTTTTTTGTGTCGTTAAGGTTTTACGCTTAGGTTTTACGCTTCGTATAATTAGTGAAAAATTTTGTAATTTATCAAATTATTTTTCCATATTTGAACATCTCCCCTTCTTATTGATAATTCTCCCTTGCATATCCCAAAAAAGCTAATCATGAGAAACGCATAAATTTGCTTAATGTCCACTGTTTCAAAGTATAACCGAATCGCACCCATATATGAACTGATAGACCTGCCTCTAGAATTCTTCTTTTTCCGGGAATGGAGAAAAGAAGCCCTTTCAGGCCTGAGCGGAAAAATTCTGGAAGTAGGGGTGGGCACCGGAAGAAACCTGAAATACTATCCGGCCGGCTGTAGGGTAATAGGAATCGACAAAAGCGAAAGGATGCTCAGGAGAGCCCAGGAAAAAGCAGAAAGCAGGAAAAACATTACTCTTTATCCTATGGATGCCGAACGTCTTGAATTTCCTGATAATAGTTTCGATTACGTGGTCATAACTTTTGTTCTTTGCACAATCCCTGACCCTGTGAAAGCTCTCAAGGAAATGAGACGAGTCCTGAAACCTTCAGGAGAATTGATAGCTCTTGAGCACGTTCACAGTGACTACCCTATTGTTGACTTCATAGAACATTTGATTAATCCGATTTTGTTTTTCCTGCTTGGAGATCATGCAACCCGGCATACTGTGAAGAATATTGAAAAAGCTGGTTTCACCATTAAGGAAGCAAAAAAACTGGCTTTTAAGGACGTTTTCAGGAAAATCAGAGCAAAACCATAGAGCTTTTTTGTTTGAATTTATGTCCATTATTAAAAGCAATTAATCTGTCAAAAGGATAATAATGTAAAAGCAAAAAACTCGTTAATACGATTTTAAAGAAACTCTCTTAAACAATAATAACCAATTAATAAATGGATGCTGGGGAAAACAAAGCGTTACCTTGAGGTCACACGGGTTCTTTTAAAATACAACCTTATTCCTGAACTCTACCGGGATCTGCGCACCAATTATATTTCAAATCCTGAGTGCACCTGTACTTTTGATATAGAAAACAGGCAGACGGCTGTGAAACTCAGAGAGGCCTTTGAAGAACTCGGGCCGACTTTTATTAAAATGGGACAGACAATGAGCAAGCGGCCTGATCTTGTTCCGCAGCCTTATGTTATAGAAATGGCAAACCTTCAGGACAAGGTTAAACCGATACCCTTTGAGGAAATGGCTGAATCTCTTGACCTTGCCTGTGTTTGCGAATTCGAGCCACCTGAAGAGCGAAAACGAAAAAAAACGGAAGCAGAGCTTAAAGCTTCCCGGGAGAGAAGAGAAAAAGCTTTTATTAAAATTTTTGACAGCTTTGATACAGATCCCATTGCCAGCGGCTCGATTGCGCAGGTTTACAAAGGAGTTCTGGAAGGGAAACCGGTTGCCGTAAAGATTCTTCGCCCGAACCTGATTGACACTATAAACATCGACCTTTCTATTCTGGACGATTTTAGGCCTGTTATGAGAAAGGTTCTCGGTCTGGGGAGTAATTTTGATATTGATGCTTTCTTGCTTGAGATCCGGGAAATGCTCACCCGCGAGGTTGACCTGAGAACCGAAGCCGTCAACATGCGGCGTTTTGAGGACAACTTCAAGAACGTGAAAAATGTGTCTGTGCCCAAAATCTATCCAGACTACTGTTCAGCTAATGTCTTTACAATGGAGTTCATCCAGGGAATCCAGATTAAGGACATAATCAATATGCCTGTGCCCCAGAGCAAGAAATCGGAATATACGCGTACTATTACCAAAAGTTATCTTAAACAAGTTTATATCGACGGTTTTTACCATGCTGACCCTCATGGGGGCAATATGCTGGTTCAGGAAAACGATACCATTGCCTTTATCGACTTCGGGGCTGTAGGCAGTATTGACGACGAGCTCAAAAAGAACATGCTGGAGTTTTATTACGCCATCAATAACAGGGATGTGGAAGGAGCGACTCAGGGTTTCCTGAAAATAGGGGGTGCGGATGCACGGGATGTGGATATCCGCAGGCTCAAGAAAGATATGGATAGCCTGATCGCAAACCAGAACTACGGGTTTGAAGGCAGGCAGAGTGATAATTATGCAAAACTCGGCTTGAAATACGATATTCGGCTGCCCGGGGAATTTTCAACCCTGCAGAGGGCGATCTTGCTTATAGAAGGCGTTTGTCTGGAGCTGGACCCTAAATACAACATTAAAACCATTGCTATTCCTGTGCTGATGGACGCTTATAAAAAGCTTAATGCTCCAAAAGGAGCTGCTGTTCATATCGAATTTTCCACCGAGCCCGTGGATGAAAAGGCCGAGTTGAGGACCGCGATTCAAGAACTTGCCGATAAAATGGAAGGAATGGGAGATAAGTTTCTTTCCTTAAAGCAGAAGAAAACAGGGAAAACTACATTTTCAAAAGAGCTCTACCTGACTGTCCTGCTTATTGCTTCAACTTACATACTTCTAAACGGGGGTACTTTTTCCTGGGTCGGACTGACTGGGTTTGGGGGATCGGTTCTGATAGCACTTCTTCTTGTATTTCGAGGTAAATGAAGATAAATAAAAATCAAAAATATTTCAGTAAACTCGGGTCTTAATGGTTAATTACTTAATTACTTAATTACTTAATTTGGCAGCTAACGACTGAAAACTGCTGAAGAAGACTCTTTTTCTATTATACTTGATTTGCATTCACCAGAAGAAAGGCTGTCGTTAAGTTAAGGGAATAACACCAGCTTTAAACCAAATAGAAATATGAAAACTGCCACAAAATTCCTGAATTTTTCCTGGGGTATTTTTTCAATTCCGATTTTCCCGATCATTGCCCCAATTAAAGATACGGGTATGAAGATCAAAAAGCCTGATACAAGGACAGGGGCAAGTCTCGTACCTCCCTGGATATACGTTGCTATCCTTGTAGAGTCGATCATAAAAGCTATAGCGCCAGCAGTTGCAACGTAAACAGCTTTTTTCAGGTTGAAAGCGCTTAAGGCTACGGCATTTATCTCCCCGCCTATACCAAATATACCTGCGAAAAATCCTGTAAGGGTTCCACCGGATATTGCTACTGATAACTTCTGGCTCAGTTTGAAAGTTCGGTTGAAAATGATGAAGATAACATAGGCTATAAGGAACATCCCTAAAGCTCTTGAAAGAATTTCCCTTGAGATTTTCAAGGATAGGGATGATCCCAGGAAACTGGCAAAGATCCCTGGAAGCCCAAAGGTAAGAAGAAGCTTCCATCTTATTCCTTTCCGAAATAAGAGTATCTTCCAGATGTCATTAAACCAGTGAACTATACCCACCAGAAGTAAAGTCTGAGGCAGAGGGAGAATAATCAGCAAGATAGGTACCATGATTGTGGATATTCCAAATCCGGCCATAGTCCCTATCAGGCTTGCCAGCAGTGTAAGCAGGGCTATATAGATAATTTCTTCATAGACAAACATGCTCTCCTACCGTATTCAGCCGGATTCAACCGGATATAATCAGATCCAATTAGATGTAACTAGACTTAATTAGATGTAACTTGACTTAATTAGACTTAATTAGACTCAATTTTCTCTTGCATTCGACATCTTGAAGCCTCGCTGCCCTTGCTATGGTCTGGGTTCTTCGGGAAGTGCTGTACCCAAAAGACAGGTCACTCTCCAGATCGAGGGTTGCAAGCTATCTAAAGTATCAGATGATAATTATAAATAAATTAACATATCTTTAATTATTGGGGTATTATGGTGGTCGTTGATTTTTTGTCTGCAAGGTGAGACATTAACCGTTGTGGTTAAAAGCTGAGGTTTATAGTTTCAAAATGAAGCACAGAAACTTGGCGAGAGTTTACATAGGAATACACCAAAAATTGAACAAGCTCATTCAATTGTTCAAAGCACCCCGTTTTAATTTAATTGCCGGAGTTTGATTGTATTTTTTCGTCCAAAAATATAGTAAAATCAGAGTTACTTGCTAAAAAAATCAGAGTTACTTGCTAAAATTTGATAAAAATCTATGATAGTCTAATAAAAAGTCCGGTTAGCTGCTGATTTAACTATTAGAACTTAATCCGATACAGAATTTAATTCGAGGCGATCATGGCAGACAGCAAAAATATCATAATTGGTCTGTTAGTACTGGCATTAATAGCGCTTCTTTTTTTTCTAGCTTTCAGACCAATGACATACAGTTCAACCTATAGCCAGGGAGATTATCAGCCCGGGCATATGGGGCCAGGAATGATGAATAATCCAGGCTATAATTATAGCTATGGACCGGGAATGATGAATAATTCAGGCTATAACTATGGCTATGGACCGGGAATGATGGGCAATATGATGGCAATATATTATCCTGAGTCAAAACCTGTAACCCAGGATGAGGCTTTGAAAAGCTTGGAAAACTTCGCCAGCCAGTATGGCTCGAATATTCAGGTCGCGGACGTCATGATATTTAGCGGCAACTATTATGCTGTTTTAAAGGACACAAACAGCAGTCAGGATATAGCTGAAATGCTGGTGGACCGCTATTCAGGGTCAGCCTATCCTGAACCAGGACCAAACATGATGTGGAACACACGCTTTGGGGCTGGCAGAACAACAACCGGAGCGCCTGAGTATGATCTAAATGAGGCTAAAAAGCTGGCAGGAGATTTCTTAACAGGCTACCTGCCGGGAGCGCAGGTCCTGGAATCTAACGAAATGCCCGGTTATTACACTTTTGATTTTGGAAGACAAGATATTGAAGGGATGTTGAGCGTAAATGCCTACAGTGGTCAGATCTGGGTGCATACCTGGCACGGACCTTATCTGGGCGAGACAAACATAACAGGCTAATTTCTATTTATAGTCCAGTTGACTGATTTAAGCGTAAGCTTTTGTTTCTGATCGTAAACATATGAATGAAAAAACAAGATATTGACGGTTATACGGGGAGTGTGGTAACAATGGATGGATTTATGGATCATTATGGTTACAGCATGATGGGATACGGAGGTATATTTTTTGGGTTCCTTTTCTGGATTCTCATAATTGTGCTAGCTTATTTTCTAATTAGATGGTTTGTTGAGCAAAATAAAACTAAAGGAGGTGAAGAGAAGTCTGCACTGGATATTGCAAAGGAGAGATATGCGAAAGGTGAAATTACTGAAGAAGAATTTGAAGAAATGAAAAAACGTTTGATGTGAAAGCCTTCAACCTGCTGGGCAGGAACCTCTTCCAACTTATTTTCATTTTTATTAAAGATATCCATAGGGACTAAATATCAAACAAGGAATGTGGTGAATCGCAAGCCTTTTTAAAAAAGGCTTGAGCGAAAACGTCTATCAGTATCATAGCCATAATTCTTCTTAAGATGGCTTGATGAAACCTTTTCAGTGGAATTATCTAATGTAGCGATAAACTCAGCTTCATTAACCTGAATTTGCGTAAAGAATTTGTGGCAAATAGGACATATTATTATTCAATCCTACAATATTCCAGAAAATTATTACATTAATTTAATATGTTGGATTATCAGGTAAAGTTAGGCGGAGATTGAAATCATGACCCAAGAAACCATAAAAGTTGAAGGCATGACCTGTATGCACTGCCAGTTGAGGGTTAAAAAGGCTGTTGAAGCTGTAGAAGGGGTACAGAGGGCGGATGTAAACCTTCAGACCAAACAGGTAACTGTTGATTTTGAAGAAGGGAAGAAAAACCTCGAAAAGGTCAAGGCTGCAATTCGTGAAAACGGGTATGAGCCTATTTAATGTAGTCTCACATAATAATCTCTGGTACTGGTTTCAAAGAATATATATAAAAGGTACAAATGCAAATACTATCTAGTACTGGTTTCAAAGAATATATCATAAAAGGTACAAATTTTACATGTGGGTGAAGCGTCTGTTTGAAAAATACAATTGTGCTGCGGGGGTGAACACATCGGGGAGACAACATTCATAGTAGATGATCTGGTATGCAGGTACTGCAAGGATATGGTCACAAAACTCGTTGCTTCTATCAACGGGGTTTCCAGAGTAAATATCAATATTCCTGAAAGAACCGTAAATGTAGCTTATGATAGCCGGATAACTGATGCGTACGTTATACAGATGACTTTACTTAAAGCTGGCTATAAAATCGTAGAAGAGCCCGGAAGACTCTTTTAAGCGCAGGGCAATCTTGAAAATCTGAATATTGACAGATCCGATCTGAATATTGACAGATCCAATATCTGGATAGTGGTAAATCTGATTTGAATAGTGCCAGGTCCGATATCTGGATAGTGGCAAATCCAATGGAAGGGAGTATTAGAGTCTACAGCATGACCTGCGTTCATTGCCAGAAATGGATAGCTAGTGCTATTCAGAACAGCATAGCAGGTGCTATTTTTATTATTGTGAAATGAAAACTGCTTAAGTTCGAACTGGACTTCTAAAGGTATTTTTAAACAAATTGAGTTTTGAAGGGATTTTAAATTTAAAAAGTACAGTTCTGAAAGATATTACCCATATTATCAAATAGTTACGTTTTCTTTCATACACACCAGTCATTTTGAGGGAAAAACTGTGCTTTTGCAGGTGGAATTGATTTCCTGATGTAGATTATCCCGTTTTTCTGCCCATTGTATTAAAGGAATTATTACTTCACAAAGCTCTTTTCCATCGTCTGTCAAAAAGTATTCAACCCTCGGAGGTATCTCGGGAAATGCTTCTCGTTGGATCAGGCCTTCTTTTTGGAGTTCTTTTAACAGATCGGTGAGTGACTTTGGGCTGATACCCTTAAGAGTGTTCATGAGATCATTGAATCGTAATCTACTGTGATGCCCAAGGGCACTGATAACCTGGATAGCCCATTTTTTGGATATTATGGTGATAATCCCCTCGATGGGGCACAAACAAATCCCATTACTATTCTTTTTCATAGTCACTTTATCACTATTAACTTTATAGTTTAAATACTATAGAAAAGTATCCTAGTTATTAATATTTTATGTTACCATTTAATTTTTTTTTAATATTAAATATTCTTAAACAGAGGTAATAAGATGAAAGTTCTTATATGTGGAAAAGGTGGGAGCGGTAAGAGTACCATTACTGCTCTGCTTGCAAAATCTATGGCTAAAAAAGGTTACAATGTACTCGTTGTTGACAGTGATGAGTCAAATTTCGGGCTTCATAAACAGCTAGGCCTTGAAATGCCCGAAGATTTCATGAATTATCTTGGAGGGAAAAAAACTCTTGGGGAAAAACTAATGCAGGCGTATCAGACGGGAGACACTGCCAGTATTTTTGAGAATAAATGGCAAATTTCTGATATTCCTGAAGATTATACTGTAGAAAAAGATAACATTAAAATGATAACCATAGGCAAGATCCATGATTTTGGAGAAGGATGTGCCTGTCCGATGGGTGCTCTTGCAAAGAATTTTCTGATAAACACAGAAACTACTCCTGAAGATGTTGTATTTGTAGATACTGAAGCTGGTATTGAACATTTTGGAAGAGGAGTTGAAGAAGGCTGTGACCTTGTGTTAATGGTGCTTGATCCATCTTATGAATCCATAAGGCTTTCTGAAAAAATAAATGAACTTGCCGAGAAAGCCGGGAAACCTCTATATTTTATTCTTAACCGTGCAGACAAAATAGGGACTCAGTTAATGATGGAAACAGTGGATAAAAATCGTATTCTGACTTCAGTTCCCTCAAACTCGGAGGTATTTATAGCAGGGTTTGAAGGAGACGAGCTAAAAGTGGAACTTCCAGAAATTGAGTCAGTTGCTGATTTTATAATCTCAGGAATTCATTCTTGAGATCGAAATAAGAGAATTGTACGGGACTTACGCGGTTGAACTGGGAAATCAATAGCATCAAATCTTCAACTGTCTAAACCACTAAACAAGTCACAACGCCTAAAGTGCTTGATTTTGTAATTCAAGTGTGTAAGTCCTATTGTAAATAGAGTAGTGGTAATATGATATTGGAAAATTTCAAAAGAGAATCAATAGTACCCTTGCCAGTGGCATTCATATCAACGATCAGTGAAAATGGAATTAGAAATATAGCTCCATATTCTTGCTTTATGCCTGTTTTACGCCCATTTGATTTAGTTTGTGTAGCTTCAGCAAAAAGGAGAGATACATTAGATAATTTAAAAAGCACAGGGGAATTCGTTATTAACATGCCTGGTACTGATATGGCAGATAAAGTGATACCAACGGCTTCACACGTCCCTCCCGATGTTGATGAATTCGAATTAGCCGGTCTAAAGGAAAAACCTTCAAAAAAGATCAAGGCTCCAGGAATTGAAGGATGCTATGCATGGATGGAATGCAAACTGGACCACATAATTGATGAAGTATACAATGGCTTTCCTTACGCATTGATTATTGGAAAAGTAGTGTATCTTGAGATGAAAGATAGTGCCTACAACAAAGAAAATGGCTCCTGGGACGTAGAAAAAGCTAAACCATTAATGATGACAGGGTCAGACGATGGTATGCATTTCTGTACTGTCAACGATATCGGTAAATTTGAGCCTTATGGAGCTATGTTCAAGAACGGTAAAGATCCTCTCGAAAGGATATATAAAAAAGAAGAGGGTCAAGAATGCAAGTAATGAGTATAGAAGATTTTAATGAACTCGAAAAGCCACGAGTTCAAAAAATTCCAGGATTTTACGGTGAAAAACTTATTGAAGGAGTTTTTATAAGGGATATGAAATTGTTCAGCGATGAAAGAGGTTTATTAACCGAGGTCATACGTTTAGACGATGAAGATCTGAAAGCACAAAATATCAAGCAGATAATTGCATCATATTCATATCCTGGAATGATCAAAGGTTGGCATCTCCATTCAAAACAAGAAGACCATCTGTTTTGTGCTACTGGAATGGTAAAAGTTGCATTATACGATTATAGGGCAGATTCTCCCACTTACAAAGTTCTTAATGAAATTTTTATGGGCGAAAAATATCCCCGTACTATTTACATCCCCCCGGGAATATTCCATGGTACAAAAAACGTAGGAAATGATATATCTGTGGTTATAGGGATGCCTTCCCTATTTTACAATCCCGAAGACGTGGATGAAAGACGAGTAAATCCTATTGACAATGATATCATTCCCTATGACTGGAACTGCAGAATGGAGTGAAGTAGAAAACTCAGGAAACAGCCTGTGTTAATCTGAATTTTTGACTTTGTAAGTGTTCCTCTATACTAATTATTAATTAACTTGAACTAAACACACATGCTATTTCATCAACTTGAGCTAAACGCACACTAAATTATTCAAATAACAGGCACAAACAAATGAAAGTACTCTACTTTACCCTTTTTGACTATTGATCTCATCATTACCCCGGTAGTAAAGTTGTCCTAACTATGGCTTTTCGAACCATCGCTAAACATCAGTGAATTGCCATAAAAGGCTTAAATTTGGTAAGGAGCAGGAACTCAAAAGGAACATTGGAAGCCAGTTTTGTTCCGTAATTTCATGCCAAATAGTATGATGTATTTTTGTTTGTTTTCGACTCCAGGGGAGTTGGTTCAAGTAGGCTTTCTACAAAGACAAAAATTTTTACCTTTTAAACAACCAGAACTTATGTACTTAAGGTGTAAAATCAAGCACAGATAATGTTGTAATCTAAACTCGTGTTTTTAACTGCTGAGAGTCTAATGAGAGTCTAATATTATTGTAATCTCAATTATTGTTTTCTCAGCCAGTACTGCACAGTTTAACTGAAAAAACAATGTTCTCAGGTACATTGATTTATTAATAGCTAAAATAGCTAATAGCTAAAATAGCTAATAGCTAAAATATCCAATTATGCGCTTAAATTTAAGCACACTGACCAAAGGATCAATATTGAAACCATAATGATACGGCTTGAGTATTGTGATTTGTATAATCTTTGCATAATTATACATATGAATTTAATACTTGGAAGCTCTAAGTTTAACAGCTTGATTTTAGATAATAACATTTTAAATTTATAATTGGAGATTGAAACCATGACTCAAGAAACCATAAAAGTTGAAGGCATGTCCTGTATGCACTGTCAAATGAGAGTTAAAAAAGCAGTCGAAGCTGTAGAAGGTGTACAGAAGGCGGACGTAAACCTTCAGACCAAACAGGTAACTGTTGATTTTGAAGAAGGGAAGGAAAACCTCGAAAAGGTCAAAGATGCGGTCAGGGAAGCCGGATATGAACCTATCTAATGTGATATTCTTGCGTAAGTAATATCTCAGTAATATCTCTTACCGGTCTCAAAGGTTATTATACCAAAAAGTTATACTAAAAGGTACAAGCTTTTACATATATGTGAAGCACCTGTTTGAAAAACGTAATTGTGCTTTGGGGGTAAACGTACAGGAAAGACTGCATTTATACTAGACTAAACCTTCATGCAGTTACTACAGAGCTGATCCCAAAACTCAAAATTGCTTCTCTGAATCCTGTATTCCGAACAATCAATCAAGTTTCTGATCATGAAAACAGTCCTGAAAATTCTTGATGATTAAGAACGAAATGGCTTTTGGGATAGGCTCCAAGGATAAGATCGC
Organism: Methanosarcina sp. A14; assembly: GCF_001729375.1. NCBI lineage: Archaea > Methanobacteriati > Methanobacteriota > Methanomicrobia > Methanosarcinales > Methanosarcinaceae > Methanosarcina > Methanosarcina sp. A14. The sequence continues at coordinate 16,057 of NZ_LZPK01000133.1, forward strand.
AAGGCAGGATACCTCTAGGGATTTTCAGAGTAAATATGCCAATATTTCTGAAAGAACTATAAGTGTAGCCTATGACAGCCGGATAACTGATGCGTATTTCATACAAATTACTTTGCTTAAAACTAAATATAAAACTGTAGAAAAGCTCGGAAGAATCTTTTAAACGCCGGGCAGTCCTGAAAAATCTGGATAGGCGGCAGATCCTATGGAAGTTACTATAAATGTTTACGACATGACATGTGGTCACTGCCAAAAAAGAGTAGCAGATGCAATTTCTTCTCTTGAAGGGGTAGAATCCGTTGACGTAAACCTTGAATCCGAAAGTGCAACGGTTAGCTTTGATCCTGAAAAAATAAGCCTGGATGACATAAAGGCAGCTATTCGGAAGGCAGGATATCCAACAGAACATGAAAGTGAAGCTCAGGAAGAGGCTGGGACAGAGGTTCCCTACACAACAGAGACCAAAGGAGAGACTTCAAAAACTGCGGAACCGGCTTTAGAGGAATCAGAGGAACCTAAAGAGGCTCCTCAAACCTGTCCCCTGACCGAAACCTGTGAACTGGTAGAAGAGGAACCTCAAACCTCAGGCCTGAAAACCGGTCGAAAAGAAATTACACTAGGGGTTTCCGGTATGACCTGTTCAGCCTGTGCCTCAAATATTGAGAGAGTACTGAAGAAAAAAGCAGGCGTAGACTCAGTAGTTGTCAACCTTGAACTTGGAAAGGCAAATGTTAGTTTTGATCCCTCACTAATCTCTCCAAAAGAAATTGGGGAAACCATCGAATCTATTGGATATAAGGTAGAAAAAGACACAGTGACTCTGAATCTTGAGGGCATGAGCTGTGCCTCCTGTGCTGCAAATATCGAGAAAGTCCTTAATAGAACTGAAGGCGTGATTTCAGCATCTGTGAATTTCCCGCTTGAAAAGGCAATTGTAGAGTTTGATTCCTCCCGTGTCTCTGTCAGAGAAATAATTGCCGCAGTTCAGGGAATTGGCTATGGAGCATTTGTTAAAACCGAGGCTGTTGAGTATGAAGACAGAGAGCAGATATCCAGAGACGCTGAAATCAGGAAGCAGAGAAATAACCTGATAATTGCTCTTGTTCTGGGAATTCCAATAGGGCTGGGAAACATGAGCATGATGTTTCCTTTCCTGTCCTTTGTACCTGATTTCCTTTCCAACCCTATCGTTCTTTTTATACTATCTACTCTTGTCCTCCTTTTCCCTGGCAGACAATTTTTTGTCGGGACTTTCAAAGGATTTAAGTACGGCGTAACTGACATGAACCTGCTGATTGCAGCGGGGACAGGATCAGCTTATCTTATCAGTGTAGCAGCAACATTTCTTGATCTTGGCCCCGGGTATAATAGTCTATATTATGATACCGTAGCTTTTCTAATCATTTTCATTGTCCTTGGCAGGTATCTTGAAGCAAGGGCAAGGGGTCAGACCTCTGAAGCAATTAGAAAACTGATGGGCCTCAGGGCAAAAACTTCCAGAATCCTTGTAAACGGTATTGAAAAGGAAGTCCCTATCGAAGATGTAGCAGTTGGAGACATTGTTGTCGTACGGCCCGGAGAAAAAATCCCTGTTGATGGAATTATAGTTGAGGGAAGTTCTGCAGTAGATGAGTCCATGCTAACAGGAGAAAGCATCCCAGTGGAGAAAGTCACTGGTGATACTGTTATAGGAGCTACTCTTAACAAGACAGGATCTTTCAATTTTCGAGCTACAAAAGTAGGGGCTGATACTGCCCTTGCCCAGATAATCAGGCTTGTTGAGACTGCGCAAACTACAAAAGCTCCTATCCAGAGAGTTGCAGATGTTGTTGCCGGAAACTTCATAGTAACCGTGCACATTATTGCACTTCTAGCTTTTTTCTTCTGGTTCTTCATAGGGTACTGGCGCTATGGAGTAGGGGAATCCGCAACTCTGGGTGGAATCAGCCCATTTCTATTTTCCCTGCTTATAGCCATTACTGTCCTTGTAATCTCGTGCCCATGTGCAGTCGGGCTTGCAACGCCTGCCGCTATTATGGTCGGTACCGGCAGAGGTGCGGAAAACGGGGTTCTTATAAAAGGTGGAGAGGCTCTCGAAAGAGCGCATAAACTTGATGCTATCGTTTTTGACAAAACAGGCACACTTACGGCAGGTACTCCGAGGCTGACAGATTTGGTTTCCGTTCCCGGTCACGAGAAAAAGGACGTACTTTTTATTGCAGCAACGGCTGAGAGAGGTTCCGAGCATCCCCTTGGGGAAGCTATAGTAAAAGGGGCTGAAGAACAGGGGATCAGTCCAGGAAAAGCAGAAAGCTTTCATTCAATTCCCGGAAAAGGAGTGGAAACCTACTTTGAAGAAAAAAGAATTTTGCTCGGCACTCGCAAACTTATGGAAGAAGAAGGATTTTCCTTTAAAGAATTAGAAGCTGAAATGCGAGCTTTTGAAGAGAGCGGAAAAACTGCAATGCTCGTAGCTTTCGGGGACGAAATTATTGGCCTTGTTGCAGTTGCTGATACCCTGAAGGAAAACTCCAGGGAGGCTATTGAAACTCTTAACAAAATGGGTCTAGAAGTAGTTATGATCACAGGCGACAATGTTGTTACAGCCAATGCAATAGCAAAAGAGGTAGGTATTTCAAGAGTGCTGGCAGAGGTACTTCCCGAAGACAAAGCAAATGAAATTAAGAAGCTTCAGGAAGAGGGCAAGCTTGTCGGAATGGTGGGTGACGGCATTAATGATGCTCCTGCGTTGATTCAGTCCGATGTTGGAATTGCAATGGGAGCAGGTACGGATGTAGCAATGGAATCCGCAAAAATTGTGCTTATCAAAAATGATCCAAGAGATGTGGTCGTAGCTATTAAGCTGAGCCGGCTTACCATAAACAAGATCAAGCAGAACCTGCTATGGGCTTTCGGGTATAATTCGATCGGTATTCCCATCGCAGCTGGAATTCTTTATCCCTTCTTTGGTAGGGTCCTAATTACACCCGCACTTGCTGCTGCTTTCATGGCTCTAAGTTCGGTTTCAGTGACCACCAATTCCCTGTTAATGAAAAGAAGCAAGCTTAAATAAACGGGGCAAATAGCGTAAAATTAACAGTAGAGAATTTAATAGAGGAGATTTATATGGTAACATTCGGTTCTGCAGATAACAGGCCAAAAGTAGTACTTCTGCTAAGTCTTGCCACTTCGATAGTGCTTGATATTATTTTCCTTTCCGGGGCTCTTTTGACCAATATCTCAAGAGGAGAAATTGCCTACACCCATGTAGACATGGCTGCAGGCTCAATTTTTGTTTTTGTGATCTCCATGATAATTTCACTGTCTCTCTGGCCCAGAATTGCAGACTGGTTTGAAAGCAAGGAGAAAAACAATAAAATTCCAGAGTGATTTCTTCTGGTAGTGAGGGCTTGGGGAATGTTCGTGAAACTGGCTTGTAAAGAGAGTCATTCTCACAAATTTTTTACTAATGAAAGAGGGATTTTTAGTAAAAAAATTAGCCCAGATTTAGCTTATAGGAAATAGTCTGGACCTAAAGGATAGAAATTTGCCTGTTTGTAGATAAGGGAAGGTGTCAGAATAATTATTCATTTAAATGCAGTAAATTTGTTCATTGGAGCACCACAAATAGGACATCTGTCGGGTGCTTCTCCTTCAAAGGTATATCCGCATACTTCGCAAACCTGGACAGGACCGAGATCAATATCTTTTCCTGAGTTAACCGAGTCTAATGCCCTTTCAAAAAGTTGTTTATGCATTTTTTCACTGGCATATGACCATTCAAAGCTTCTTTGTGCTCTTTTTTCTCCCTGGGATTTTGCAACTTCAATGTATGCAGGATACATTTCTTCAATCTCGTATGTTTCGCCATCAATGGCCAGCTTAAGATTCTTTAAGGAATCGCCAGGACCAAAAGTTGCCATGCTATTTGCAACAAATCCTCCATTGAGATGTCTTAACTCACGGTAATGGTCTCCTGCATGTACATATTCTGCATGAGCAATTGCGCGAAATAAGCGGGCTACATTATAGTATTTTTCTTTTTCAGCCTGGTTTCCGAAATGTAAATATCTCATATGTGCCTGGCTTTCTCCTCCGAATGCGTTGATAAGATTCTGTTCTGTCATTTTTTCCATTTAAAAACCTCTTTTTTTATGAAACTGAACATTATATTTCTGGGCTTACGCAGTTGAAAAAAATCAATTATAAAAATATATAGTAAGTGCGAGTTTAAATTGGAGCTCATCCCAAAACCAATTTTATTCCCAAATCTATACTATTTTCACGTTAGAAATTAGAGTGATTATTCCAAAGTCAAGGTTTTGGGATAGGCTCTTGCCTTACTCGATTTTTACATCCACCGCGTTCTCAAATGGCTGCTGATAAGGTACTGTAACTTTAAGTACACCATTTGAATACTTGGCTACTGCTTTTTCCGGGACTATCGGGCAACAGACTGCGTAACTGTCCGCATACTCAACCCCTTCCTTATTGGCTCTTACGTAAAAGCCGTCCTCGGTAATCTTAAAAGAAATGTCTTTTTTATCCACTCCAGGAAGAACTACTTCAATTTCAAGGTTTTCGTATTTGTCGTCAGGATATGCGCATATACTTGGTGAGACTTTTAAAGTTTCTGCCATAGAATTACCCCCAAACGACATTATCAATTAATATATTTATATATTTTCATTTGGCTAAGTAATTTGTTAACGTTAAACACACAGAAGCAACGGCGTTTGATCGTGCCTGTTTTCGGTGTTTTGACTGGATACAAGTGTAAATAAATTAAGAAAAAACCTCGATACATAGTTTCCTGATACATAGTTTCCTTAATGATAACCCGGTCATTTTAAAAATATTAATCTGAAGAGAACTCGAGCCCAGATCACATAAAGTCAGAAGCCTGATAACTATACTCAGAAAACATTTATATAAAACACAGACAAATAATGTAAGAACAGAAAACTTTCATATGAAGTAGATCGAAACCTAAAACTATTACATAGTGCAGATCAGAATAGAAAATTGTCATAGAAAGTAGATCGCACAAGACATCTCAAACAAAGCCATACATTACCTACTTCCTAGGGGGAATTTTTAATACATCCCTGGAGATCATATCAGTTAACTATTTTCATGTAGAATTATTTCATGTGAGCTTTTTCCAGATCGATAATTTAAAAGCGAGTGTTTATACATGAGGGAATCCATCAGAAAACTTGGGCTTATAGGAGCCGGCCTCTGGGCAATAACCGAAGATAAGATAGATGATCTTGTAAAGGAACTTGTTGATAAAGGGGACATCAGTAAGGAAGAAGGCAAAAAAGCTGTCCAAGATATGCTTGAAGAACGAAAAAAACAGAAGCTTGATCTTGAGAAGAAAATCTCTGAGAAGATTCAGGAATCTATATCAAAAACCGACATTTTTACTAAAAAAGATATGCATGAACTTGAGTCCAGAATAGAAACACTGGAAGAAGAAATTCAAATACTCAAAAACAAAGAAAAGATATTTTTCAAGTGAAAACGGTTTTTAGCATATTTTCACTTCTTTTTTTCTATTTCACAACTCTTCAATTTCTATATCTTCTTCAGGGCTTGCCTCCTTAAGCAAGTCTTCGAGATCTTCCATATTGGAATCAACCTCTTGGATATCTGCTTGCGTAAGTTCCATTTCCATTTCTGTAGTTGGTACCGCATTCCCTGCCCCGACTGCGTTTGAGTTTACTCCTGTCTTCTCTATTTCAGACGTACTGTTCCCAACACAACCGGATGCTGCAAGCCAGATAATTAAAGCTGACAGTACAAGCAGGTGAACGAATTTAACCATTTTCTACCTCCTTAATTATGTGATTTTTCTTTCAATAAATTTTCCAGTCTCATCCCCTGACTAGATTTTTCCCTTTTATTAGAAATCGTAATTCTTTTGGGGGAATACTACTTAATCTCTTAACTATTTATTGTGTTACATATGGTACTAAAAGTAATATGTTTATAACTGAAAAGATCATATCTATAACTAAAGTTAGTACCTTTATAACTAAAGGTATTATATTTGGTTATTAATCATTCCAAATTTAAAATTAAACATATTCTATTCGGTATTAATTATGTTACAGTTAAAATTAACGGTGTTACATTTACAATACTAATGGCATTATATTTAAATATTAACTATATCTGCTATATTTTTCAGTACTGATTAGAGTTTTTCAGGTTGCTTTACCTAAATTTTGTTAGGTTTCTAGCCTCAGTTCCATTATCCTTTTTTCCCTAGTTTTGTTAGGTTTCTAGCCTCAGTTCCGTTATCCCTTAATCCCTAAGTTTTGTTAGGTTTCTAGCCTCAGTTCCATTATCCTCTTCGGTTTCATAATCTTTGAGCTTGCCAAAAATTTCTCTGAGTAACTTGTTAGCTTTACTGATATCATTGAGAGACTGACGGAGGTAATTATTCGCAGTTCGCATATCTACTAGGGTTACATTCTCACCACTGTATAAGGAATCTGCCATTACTTTCTTTTCCTGCGCGGATTTAATGTAAGAAATGTAACTGGCAAGTTTAATTTCAAGTTCAGATGTATCAACACCATTTTCTCTTAGACCCTCAACTCTTACTCCAAGCCTTTCAGAGAGATTTTCGGATTTTTCAAGAAATTCTCCGATTTTCTCGCTTACAGTCTGCCCTGCGCTTGAAAGGCTGACTTTCTCGGCATCATTCCATACTTCGCGTACGGACCTGACAACGACCAGAAGCTCTTTCTGGCTTGATGCGTTTGCAACGTTTGCCTTTTCAACTTCAAGCAATTTTATATTTTCATCTATAGCAAGAACTTTTTCATCAGTTCTGTTCCCGTTTGAGTATTCCATATTGCTCTCTACAATTGAAAGGTGAGATATCATATAGTTAATACTTGCATTAAGATAGAACTTTGTGGCATTTAGAGCTTCTTCGGAGTTCGGGTCAAGTTCTTTTGACCGAATACGATCCTTTATTTTGAGAAAATCTTCTTTTGCTTCATTGTACTCTTGCTTATGAAGCTGAAGTTCTTCCTCTAATTGTTTTCTTTCCTGCTTGTAATCTGAAACATTATTTTGGTTTTTTATGCTGAGATTCTTCTGTTCTTGTTTCACATCGGATTCAGAACTGTTTTTCTCATTCACATTGTCAGTTTCATTGTATGAAACGAGGGTATCTCCAATATACTGGTTCTGATTGCCGTCTCCATGATCAGAAGAGTTTCTGGCAGCGAGGGAGCCTCCTGGCAGTAAACTGAGCAAGGTTAATATAATCGTAAAACAAGCCAGATCTTGAACAATTCTTGACTTTTTCATCTGACTGCCTCCCTTTATAACTTAGTATAACGTTAGAATGATCAAGTAAATATAATAGGAGTTACGCAGTTGGCTCCTAGCATATTGTTTTTTCCAAACTTTCAAATATTTGAATTAATTTAACGTGTATTGGGGATTCCTTAAGTATTCTGTCACTGCCACTCTTCTAATTTTCATAGCACTTTCAAACCAGGATATTC
>NZ_LZPK01000134.1:0-10002 GCF_001729375.1 Methanosarcina sp. A14
TCCACTTTAAATCGTGCAAAACAATAAAATTTTAATTTTATTGAAATAAATTATTTGTTATGATAAGAGGAAACAAATAAATCAATCAATCAATCAATAAGTCAATGGTAAAAACGGTATTTGAAGGCAACATATTAATTCCTTTGCCAAAATTATTGGTTGAAAATCGCTTTCATTTTCTATTTTCTATAATATTTCCTAATCATTGCGATTTTTGCGGTACAAAATTAAATGTGAACTCTCACTATACCCGTTTTATTCTTACTAGTTATGGAACCATAACTCGCAATATTACATACTGGATTTGTCCTAACTATAATAAGAATTTTTAGGATCAGATAATTGTCTTTTCTGGATCCGCAAATTACAGTGATTAGTTCTATGACAAACAAAAGTTTATCAGATACGATGGCAGATGCAGCCTTAACAATTCCTGTAGAATAGGTGAAAGATATACAGAAGGCTTGACTGATATATGTGGGAGAGCTCCTTATGTCTCTTCATTATGGTTGCATGAGCAAAAACAAGCAGTAATTTCTAAGCAAGAACTTTTAGATCAAAATGTAGATTTTGACCGGAGTTTCTAAAATGTTGAAAAATAAAGGTGTCTGCTACGATAATTCAAAGTATGATAAAAAATAGATTGAGTTGCATACATCGTCTTATTCAAGTCTTGTTGTCGCCTAATATTGAATTGGTTTTCTGAGACCGTAATCATTATTTATGTGATTTGTTATCTTCTTATAGGGAAGGTACCCGTTTTACTGCGTTTTATTTTAATTATTATCTTTTAGACTCTACAATTGAAGAAGTCTTCAATTTTCACTATGCTGACTATAAATAAATCAGTTTGATATATCTCTATTTAGTATTAAACATTTTGGAACTGCTTGCCAACATAATTAATTCTTTATTGATCCCTAAAAAAGTTCCTCTTGATATGGTTTTATGTATGAAAGTATAAACTTCGGTTTGATGGAATATTGTATGTCGATGGAGATTGGAGCAAGAAAGGATGGAAAAAGAAGTTTGAAACTCTGATCGGAAGAGATATTACAGTAAAAGAGTGGAAAAAGATGCGATATAAATCCGTTTACGTTATCGCCACAAAGGAAAAGGTAATTTTGGATTTTGAGGTAACCGACAGGTTACCAACAATTGAAGCTCTGATTCCTCTTTTCGTACGAATAAAAAACCGATTTCCAGAAGGCAAAATTCAAAAAATCGTTTCTGATGAAGATAAAGCAATTATTGTAGCTGTAAAAAGTGTTTTTCCTGAAGTGGCTCATTCTTTTTGTGTGTTTCATCAATTAAAAAACGTTAGCAAGAAATATAGTGATGAATTTAAATATAAAGAAAATATTCCAGATAATGATAAACTTGTTTACGATGAGATATGCAAGTTAATACATTCTGACACAGTCATCAATTCTGTTGTGTGTTTTCAAAATACCCTAAAATTGGAATCTAATCTGGAACTTTCAAAAGCGTCTCATAAAGCGATTTCTTATGCAAAAGAGATTTTCGAGAAGAACATAAGCTTTTTGAAAAAAGAATTTACACCTGAGACGGATAATACAATGGAACAGATATTTTCTTTGATAGGAGATATTGTAGACAAAGTAAGATCATTCAAAACTGATAATGGTCTAACTAATTTTTGTTGCAATTTATTTGCTTATTTTAATAAACTGTGTTTTCGCACTGGAAAATGGGCAGTATTTTCACCATTGATGAGGCAAGATTCCAGTATGGATAAATAAAGTGCGAACAGAAAATTCAATTTAAATTGGAACTCCATAGCGATTGCTATCGAATAATTATGGCAAAACCGCATGTTTATCTAAAAAATTTGGATATTAATATATAATATTTTCAAAATGATATAGAGAGTTAAATGAATTTGGATGAAATGCTATTGTTCTTTTGAAATTGGAGATAAACCAGAAAAATTAAAAAGACTCGTTTACATAGAAGGAAGAAAAATAATTAAAGATGAGCCTTTAATTGTAACTACGCCATAAAATTTTGTTAACATAGAGGGAACTAAGAAGAAAATTTTGGTATTAACTCCTTAATAAGCTAGGAATAATAGATATTTAAGGCAATAAATAAATCAATTAACTGATTGTAAGTGAATATTTATCATCAGTTAATATGTTGATATGTGGTAATTAGCATTTTTGATGACTAGAGAAGTAAAGGGCAAGAGAGAAACTGAGAAAGGTGAAATAATGGTTAAATTTAACGAAGACTCTCTTCTATGGGCAAAAAAATCATTAATGAAGCAAGGTGATTCTGATCTTTTCCCAACGCCTTTTGAAATTGAAGCTATAAACGACAAGTGGGAATTCGTAAGAAATAAATTATTAGAAAAAGATATGATTTTAAATGGTCGTGATTTAGAAGTAAATACTAAATACCATTGGGTAGGGGGTAGAAGAGCAATTGCGCCAAAAGGAAGATTGTCCTTTAGAGTAGCCACCCAATTAGATCCAATTGATAGCGTGGTATTAACTTCTTTAATTCATCAATATGGTCAAAAACTTGAAAATACTAGGATACCAATTACTAAAAATAAGGTATTTAGCTACCGTTTTAAACCTGATACAGATGGACATCTGTATGATCAAAATAATTCTTGGATTAATTTCTGGAAATTTTCTTTAGAATATGCACAAAATCTGCCTGATGGATATATCTTGGTAGCTGATATTTCAGATTTTTATAATCAAGTATACCATCATACTGTTGAAAACGAATTAGATAGAGCAAGTATACCTCCTGAAATCAAAAAATTGATAATTGAATTGCTCAGCAAATTGACAGATCGGGTTTCAAGGGGTATTCCAGTTGGGCCACATCCTTCACATTTACTTTCAGAAATTTCATTGAACCCAATTGACCATTTACTTGAATTAAACACATATCACCACTGCCGATACAGTGACGACATACATATTTTTTGCAAAAATGAGATACAAGCACAGATTGCCCTATATGACTTAGTAAATTATCTAGATAACAACGGTAGGTTAGTTTTGCAAAAAAGTAAAACCTCAATTATGCCTTCTAAAGATTTTTGCAAATATGCAGAAGAGAAAATAGAAGATATAACTACAAGCGATTTAGAAGGAGAAATATTGAGAATTATAGACAAATATTCATTTGGAGATCGTTATGCTAAAATAAGATATAATACTCTGAGTCTCCAAGAAAGAGCTTTATTCACAGAAGAGAACTTAGAAAAGATCTTTGTAAAATATGTCGATGATAAAGATCCTAATTTTAAGCGTCTTAGATGGTTACTCCGAAGATTAGCACAAGTAGGACCACCTGAAGGAATTCCTTTTTTAATTACAAATCTTAAAGATTTAATGCCAGCGTTAGAGGACATTTGCACCTATATTATATCAACCGAAAATACATACTCTGGTCGATGGGAAGAGTTAGGTGATGAATTGATCTTAGATCTTGAGTTACCAATAGTTAACCACAGTGAATATTTGCAAATGACACTGATAAGTCTTTTTAGTAAAATTTCAGATTTGAATCATATAGATAAATTATTGTCTATGTATGATAAGAGCTCACCAACTGTTAGAAGAAAAATAGTAAACGCAGCTACAAAAGCCCATGAAAATTATTGGTTATTTAGTAGGAGAGATCAATTAAGAGAATCAGGAACTTGGTTGAGGCGGTCAATAATCCTAGGAGCTTCAACATTTACCGTTGATGAAAGAAATGCGTGGTTAGCAAAAATTATAAAAGATTCGAATTATACATTTTTAGAACAAATTGTTGCTCAATGGGTTAAAAATGGAGGTAAGATATAATTTTTTAGGTAATAACAAAATCACCAAAAATTTGGATATATTGGGATTTCTTAGATCACAGATGCTCTGTAATCCTTTTATTTCTTATTTAATTGGTGGTCCACCAATAATCAGTTGATATTCCAAGGTACTCACACATTCGCATTCCGTTTTCTTTTCTTGCTTTATGGGCACTCAATTTTCTGTACGCGGGTAAACTTAGAAAATCCCTTAAAAACGGCTAGCAGAATGTGTAGGAGTTGAAAATTGATATTCTAGGGCTTATGCCTTTAATGAGCTACCAAGGGAAGATTAAGACAAAATAGAAAGAAAGTACTTTAATCAAAAATTTAGAAGCCCCGTGCGTGATTTGAACACGCGACCTAGTGATTACAAGTCACTCGCTCTACCGGGCTGAGCCAACGAGGCAATTAGAAAATGCTGCGACTTATCTAAATACAATACTCACAGATAAACTTTATGGCTGAATTCTTTATCTGAAAGCCACTCGTCTTAATCTGATTGTGATCTGTTCTCTTTTTTGTCAGGTTCCAGAGGTCATAAGTACATAAACCTTAGAGAGTCCTGTGTTTATCTCGTTTAAGACATTATATCCAGGGTAACTAATGTTCCGTAATGAAGATACTAAATTCAAGTTTGCGGCACTGAAACATGACCCTATATTCATAGAGTGGATTGATACAACAAATCCCAAAAAACAACTGAACACTTACGTAAGAGCACTGGAGATTTACACTGAATATACTGGAATCCCCGGAGTAATTAATTACATAAGCAGATAAGAAGGATCCGGCTCTTATGATTTTTATTCTTGAAGCAGGAAAAATAGAGATATTATGGAGAGTAGCAAAGGAAGCACCGGAAAGAAAAAGACTTTATGAGAAGTGAAAAAAGAAAGTTTACGAGGCTTAGTCATGGATCGAAGACAACGTTTTAAAAAACACGACTTGTTACTCTCAAAAACTCAAAGCATACTTAAACATTATAGCTGTCCTGAATCATGTAATGCGAGTTGCTGCAAACATCATATTATTGATTTTCATAGAAAAGAATATGAAAAAATTTTAAAAAATGTAGATAAAGAAAGTGCGAATATTTTAAAATCGAATGTGGTAAAATCAGAGTTAGAAGGATGTTATAAAGCAATAAATGCCGTCGAACAGTGCCCATTACTGGTAAATTCAAAATGTAGAATATACGATAACAGGTCGGAAGCATGTAAAACTTTTCCTTTTGTAATATTTCAGGATGATGAAGCCGGATTTGGTTTAACGTTGTTATTGTGTCCGATGTCTGTTAACATAATTCACGATTATGCACAATGGTATAAATCAGTAAACTTAACAATGTATAATCAATTAATTTCCATGTACGAACAGTATAAAAACATAGACAAAAATAATGATTTTTGTATTCAAATGAAAGAGCAAAATTTAGATTCTTTCATAGAATTTCTTGAAAGGAAGTAATCATTAATTTTTCTTTTTTGAGTAATATTCTTAGAAGAAGAGCAGGTATAGTATTTTAGAGGTTCCTGTTATTGATGACCACAAGGACCCTAAGGGTCTTTTGAAGAATAGATCTGAGGTTAGTGTGTCCATTAAGCATACGCTCAAAACTGGTGAAGTTTCATAAAATTAAAAAGATAAAATGGATTATAGTTTCAGATTTTTTAGACATTATGAAGAAAAAAAGGATTATTAAAGCCTATTTTTTAGAAACATAACCTCGAACTTATAAGCAATATGTATTATTAACCAAAGGTATAATATACCGCTTACGATGTGGCAGGAAATTGCAAAATATGGGCGCAAGCTAGTTGAACACGGGCTTGTCGAATCTAACTTTGGAAATATCAGCAGCAGGGCTGGCGACAGGATGCTTATCACCCGGACAGGTGCCGCACTTGACGAAATCACAGAGAATAACGTTGTTGAAGTTGATGTTTGGGACACTTCTTCCCTTGATATAATTGCATCTTCCGAAACTGTCGTACACCGGGAAATTTACAGGCAGACCTCAGCACTTGCAATCATTCACGCTCATGCTCCCTATGCGGTTGTTGAGTCCCTGCTCGCAGGCCCTGAAGGAAGAATTTCACCTGTAGATAGTGAAGGACAGTACTTCCTTGGTGAGATCCCGGTCGTCGGAGGAGGGATAGGTAGTTGCGAGCTTGCAGGAAATCTTGCAAATGCGCTCTCAAGGCATAGAGGCGCTATAGTTTACAGTCACGGAACTTTTGCAATCGGGAGAACGCTTGGAGACGCCTATATAGTGACTACGCAGCTTGAGCATTCCTGCAAAGTTAAGTACCTGTACGAGCGTGCGAAAACAGAAAGGGAAAGTAAATAAACTATAAACGCTCGATTGCAAACGCTTGCTCGTTTGACCCTCGTTTATCCGTAAGATTGTGTGACAGCAGAGAGAGAAAATGAGTAGACATAAACGTTCGCTTGTTTAATCCATGATTAGAAGTAAAAGCATGAGAAACAGGAAATAGAATGAGTAAACTTATCTATCGAATAAGCGGATAATCATACAGCTTAAGTATAAATATAAAAAAGCAGGTAAACACAGAAACGAATAAAAGCGAATCCAAACCCGAATACCGAGTAAGATAAGACGCCTGTTTCCTGGGCGACTTTCTGTTACGGGTATTACCTAAAGAAAAATCTCGAGTACCATGACGTTTAACACCTTGAGACCTTTTGCCTCAAAATTTATCGATCCACTGGCAGACTATTTCGTCAGATATGAGGTCTCACCCAACACGGTTTCCATAGCTTCCCTTATATGTGCATTCTTTGCAGGACTGAGTTTTTATTACTCACCTGCGTCTAGGGAATTTATCCTGCTGGCAGGCATCCTGGTAATACTTAACTCTATTTTTGACGCCCTTGACGGAATAATTGCAAGGAAATCAAATAGGGCAACTCCAAGAGGTGACTTTCTGGATCACGTGATTGACCGTTACTCGGATGTTTTTATAATATGTAGCATCTTTTTTGCAGGTTATGTCTCCTGGCAGTTAGGAGTTACGGCAATTGTAGGTGTGCTGCTTACCAGCTATCTAGGGACCCAGGCCCAGGCACTTAGCCTTGGAAGATACTATGGTGGGATAATGGGCAGGGCTGACCGACTTGTAGTTATAATTTTTGCGTCTTTCGGCAACTTTGCCTTTCCAGTGCCAATTGCAGGTTTTTCAATTCTTGGCTGGGCCGTCATCCTGATTGCTGTAACCAGCCACATAACAGCAATCCAGAGAATCTACTATATATGGAAAGAGCTGCAGTAATAACATCCTTTTTTAATAATTTTACAATTTAGTTTTATTTCACCTAGAGTTCTATCTATATTCATTGACTAAGTTCGTTGTTTATATTCCATTGTTTAAGTTCGCTGTCTAAGTTCATTATCCAGGTTCTTTATCTAAGTTCACTATCTAGGTTCGCTGTCTAAGTTCATTTTTAAAGTTAAGGGACATTCTTTAGGTCTGAAAACAGATTTATGCGGTAAATAAGTTAATGTAACAAAGAACACAATTACCTGGCTATGTCATCTCAAGGAAAACAGTATGAGTATCTGGATCACACTGCAGATATCAAATTCCAGGCTTTCGGAAAAACCAGGGAAGAAGTATTTGAAAATGCGGCTCTCGCGATGTTTAATGTTATAATTGATACAGAAAAAGTCTCGGGAGACACCGCAAGAGAAATTGTTCTCAAGTCGCCTGACCTGGAATCCTTGCTTGTGGACTGGCTTTCTGAGCTTCTATATCTCTTTGAAGTTGATGAAATTGTTTTCAGGGATTTTCGGGTTAAGATAATCAGGGAAGTAAATGGTGAATATTCAATAACAGCTCAGGCACTGGGTGAGAATTACTCTCTCGAAAGCCTTCCTTTTGAGACTGAAATTAAGGCTGTTACCTATAACCAGTTAGAAATAACGAAGACTGCTGATGGCTGGAAGGCTCAGGTTGTTGTGGATATTTAAGGGAGCAAAAGCTTTTCCCCTATCCCCCGTAATTGGTTTGCCAAATACTGGCTGGTTCTCCTCTGACTACTTGCACCATGCATATCTTCATGTATAGGAATTATCCTATTCTGCACTACATATCTCAAGTACTATAATATTTCAAGTATATTTCAAGTATATTTCAAGTATATCTCAAATATATCTCATGTATATCTCAAGTTGAGTTATCTAGTCCTGAATTGGTTCAGTCGTATTTAGATCGACTTTGTTATCTCGAACCGATCTTAATCAGCCGTTTCCAAAATTCATTGTGGCTTTAATCCAGCCTGATACAATGTATCTTGATCACGTTTCCAAGGCAATTTGCAGAACCTGTGGGAAACGGAAGATAAATTAGTAGTTCCAGAATTATATCTAAAGCATAAAGGAGCAGGGAGAGCATAAATCATGGTAGAAAGTGAAGATACAGCTATTGAGGAATTAAGCACGGAAAACGTACAGAAAGAGGTGAAGGGTATGGTCAGGAAACTTTCTGAAAATGAATGGGAAATTCCTGTTGGGCACATTCCTAACATGCGGGTTCCAGGCCGCCTGTTTGTATCCCAAAATTTGCTTGAAGGCATTGAACCCGGGACTATTGACCAGATTGCAAATGTGGCAACCTTACCTGGTATTCAGAAGTACTCTATGGCAATGCCTGATGCTCATCTTGGCTATGGCTTTGCTATAGGGGGAGTTGCCGCTTTTGATGCAGAAGAAGGAATTATCAGCCCTGGCGGGGTGGGCTTTGATATCAACTGCGGGGTAAGGCTCATTCGTACCAATCTTCAGAAAGAAGAGGTAGTTCCAAACATAAAAAGGTTAACCGACGAGCTTTTTAGTAACATACCCGCAGGCGTTGGTTCCAAAAGTCGGATCAGGGCTTCGGACCAGGAACTGGACAGTGCTTTTCTAGAGGGAGCAAACTGGGCTGTAGAAGCCGGATATGGCGTAGAAGCTGATGTCAAACACTGTGAAGCTAATGGATCTATGGAAGGAGCCGACCCTGCCCAGGTAAGCACGAAAGCCAGAAAAAGAGGAAAACCTCAGTTAGGAACTCTTGGAAGCGGCAATCACTTCCTTGAGGTTCAGTACGTTGATAAGATCTATGATCAGGAAATAGCTTCGACCTTTGGGCTTCAGGAAGGCCAGGTTACGGTAATGATTCACTGCGGGTCAAGAGGTGCAGGGCACCAGATTTGTACTGACCACTTAAAGGAACTCTCTCAGGCCGTAAAGAACTATAAAATTGAAATTCCGGACAAACAACTTGCCTGTGCCCCTGCCCAGTCAAGGGAAGCCCAGAACTATTTTAAAGCCATGCTCTGTGCTGCAAATTATGCATGGGCAAATCGTCAGATAATTACTCACTGGACAAGGGAATCATTTGAAAAAATATTTGGAAGAGATGCTGACGATCTGGGCATGGATCTGCTTTATGACGTTGCCCACAACGTGGCAAAACTTGAAAAACATATTGTGGACGGCAAGAAAAAAGAGGTGTATGTGCACAGGAAAGGAGCAACAAGAGCCTTCCCTCCAGGGCATCCCGAGGTTCCTGCCGTATACAGAGATGTAGGTCAACCGGTGCTGATTCCTGGAAGTATGGGGACTCCTTCTTATATACTATGCGGTTCAGAAGAGGCTATGAATGTTTCTTTCGGTAGTGCCTGTCATGGGGCTGGTAGAGTCATGAGCAGAGCACATGCAAAGAAAGAATTCCGCGGACAGAGCATAAAAGAAAACCTTGAAGCTCGGGGTATTACAGTAAGAGCCACCCATCCTTCAGTCATTGCAGAGGAAGCTCCAGATGTATACAAGTCTAGCAGCGAAGTGGTAAATGTCGTGCACGAACTCGGAATTGCCCGTAAGGTTGCAAGAGTTCTTCCTTTAGGGGTTACAAAAGGTTAACTAAAACAAGGGTTAAACCATAAGTTCCAGTCACAGAATAACCTATGCATATTCCCGATTGGGCATTTTGATTTTCACTATCAAAGTCGCCAATCAAAGTTGCAATAAAGTATAAGTTGCATAGTTTATTTCGTTGCGGGCACTAAGCATCAGAAATTATAGGCTTCAGTGCCTGAAGCTTCTATGGGAACTGTAATCTATGGGCTAAAGTTTTATCTTTAATTTTACCCCTTTATTTTAC
>NZ_LZPK01000135.1:0-5165 GCF_001729375.1 Methanosarcina sp. A14
TCAAAAAGTAAATTCAAAAAAGTAAATTTAAAAGCCCTTAAGATTACTTTACAAGAGCTTTTGCAGATCTTCTGATGAAGCGCCTCTTATGACCTGAAGAACTGAAGCGCTGTGCAGGTCCTGGGTGTGCTTTTTGAGCCTGTGACTTCTGGACCTTAATTACTCTGCCTTTTCTGCCTTTTACTTTTACCCAATCAATGCTGCCGGTTTTGCCCATTATCATTCCTCGTTAAGTTTAATCTTAATTTTCTCTGAATTTATTTGTAATTTATCACGTAATATATCCAGGTATTCGCTTATTGCTGGACACTGCCGGTTGCCGCGGATTTTTTTTCTCCTCGGCAGAGTCTCAATAAACAGGTATTTAAACAGGTGTTCCCTGGTTATAGTGTTAAGTGTTAAATCGATAATTCTCACTGATGATTGAAGAATATCTAATATTCCTTGAAGCCTGAAAGTGCGAAATTATAAATGTCATCAAGCCTTGGGTCTATGATAAAAAGAAATGCTAGTAATTAAATGTTACGGACATGGAAGTAAAATAAGGTAGATTTGCAGGATTCTTTTCTTAAAAAGGTGATTAGCGTAAAAATGAATAACATTGAAACAAGGCTTACAGAGGCAAGGGAAGAACTTGCAGGCGTAGAGGAATTTCCTGACCCTGAATTTGTAGGCATTATTAAAGAGCTGGGGTTCAGATGTGAACTCTGTGCACGCTGCTGCACAAAAGAGTTTAACGATCACGTTTTCCTGCTCGATGCAGACCTGGCTGTTATAAGGCAGATAAATCCGGATTCAGTTACTCCTGCTCCATATCCTGAGTTTTGCGACCAGAAGGGTAGGTTTTATGTCTCAGGCTACGCCTTGAAAACAAAACCTGATGGTTCCTGTATCTTCCTTGAGAATAAGCGCTGCAAAATTTATGACAGGCGTCCTTCAATCTGCAGGGTCTATCCATACATGCTTCACAGGGAAGCTGATGACTCGGGCAAAGTGGACTGGCGCCAGATAAGCGGCTTAAACGAGCATGGAAGCTATTATTCCGAACTTGAGGATTCCGAATGTGGAGCAATTGCACAGGAGACAAGGGCTTATGAAGAGGCTTACCTGAGACAGATAGTCGGGTTTTTTGAAGCTGTG
Source organism: Methanosarcina sp. A14 (assembly GCF_001729375.1). NCBI lineage: Archaea > Methanobacteriati > Methanobacteriota > Methanomicrobia > Methanosarcinales > Methanosarcinaceae > Methanosarcina > Methanosarcina sp. A14. The sequence continues at coordinate 1,141 of NZ_LZPK01000135.1, forward strand.
AAGGCTCACTTCCAAAAAAACGGCCTGAAACACGTTCAAAGCGTATATGACCGCAAAATACGGGATTTTCTTAAAGGCAAGTGTGAACTTGAGGTCTTTGTATATTATAACGGCGAGTTTGAAAAATGTAACCTTAAGCCCGGTACTTAAGCTCGGTACCAGTTAACAATACGGTATATATTGGCAATTTGATTTTATTTTTCCTTGCCTTTTACTTTCCAACTGAGAAGTATCCCCTTTTCTATTTTTTCGGTTGAAAGCAATTCTAACTCAGGGATTTCGGCTTCTGAAAATCCTTCCCCATCCGTAAAAGTCGGGGCTGTTTTTCCTCCTATTATAAGGTTTCCAACGAAAGTATAGACTTCATCAACAAGGCCAGCAGAGAGCATACCCCAGTTTAGGGTCGCTCCTCCCTCAACCATGAGGGTGTTTATTCCCATTTCTTTTAATTTTGCTGCAAGCTCGGTAAGGTCAACTTTAAAGGTTCCTGTTTTAATGACGAGAGCTTTTTCTTCCAGTTTTTCTATCTTTTCGGCAGGTGCAGAAGTTGAAACGGCAATTATCCTGAGCCCGTCTCCTTTTTTGAAAATATCAGCATCAAGCGGAGTCCTTGCTGAACTGTCCACAATGATCCTTACTGGATTTTCGTTTTTTCCTGCGGCTTTCCGGGCTGCCTTTCTCTCTGGAGACTTTACGGTTAAGCTTGGATCGTCCGAAAGGACAGTTCCTATACCTACCATAACTGCGTCTGCCTGGGCTCGGAGTTCGTCGACCCGTTCAAAATCAAGTTTCCCGGAGATTCGGACCTGTTTCCGTTCCTTTGTTGAAAGTTTGCCGTCGGCTGACATAGCAGAATTTATAAAAACAAAAGGTTTGTCCATTTTTCTAGCTCCTGAATAAAGCAGTTTTCGGAGGAGTCTCTAGGGAGAATGCCTCCTTACTGGAAAAAATTTTGAATAGGCATTAATAGCCTTATTTTTCTTAAATAATATTACTTTTCTTAAATAATATTATCTTTTCTTAAATAATATTATCTTTTCTTAAATAATATTGCTTTTCTTAAATAATATTACTTTTCTTAAATAATATTATTTTTTCTTAAATAACCTTAATTCTTCTTCGCTTCACGTTAAAAACGTTTAACGGTTCTTAGAAGCGAGATTTAATCTTAACTTATTCTATTTCTATTAGAGGCTTCAGGAGGTCGTGGTCTCTCAAAAGTCCCTGAAGTTTCCGGTTTGAATTGATAATCGGAACCTGATCAATCCTGTTTCGTTTCATTTTACGTGCACAGTCGCTGACAGATGTAATATATGTAGCTGTGATTGGTTCCCTTATCATTATATCGCTTCCTATCAGGTTGGGAACCTTAATCCTTGAGACACTGTAGTAAATACTCATGGTGTCTCGCATCGATTCCCAGGTCCAGGCGTCATCGTCCTGGCCTGCAGACATATCTGACATCTCTACACTGTCTTCAATTACGCTGGCAGCAATAACATCACGATCTGAGATTATTCCTATGAGCTCCAGGTTTGAATCAAGTACCGGGACAGCCTTAACACCTGCGAGTTCCATAATTCTGGCAGCAACGGGCAGAGGGGTTTCACTGTAGATCGCAACGACTTTCTTTTCCACGTAGTCCTTTATCGGAATATCGATGTTCATGTCTGCAATTGTGCCTATAATATCTGCCACAGTAATAAGCCCTACAAGTTTCCCGTCATCGACCACCGGAAGCCTTCTTATGTGGTGCTCCAAAAGTAAGCGTGCTGCAGTCTGCAGATCCGATCCGGAGGATATGGTTATCGGATCACGTGTCATAAGAAGAGCCAGTTGTTCTTCTTCAGGGTTTTGTAAAAGGTTTGTTCTTGTTACAACTCCCACAACTTTGGAGTCTTTAAGTACTGGAACTCCTGAAATGTGCTTGTTCTTAAGAATTTTAAGAACCTCATCCCTTGAACCTGGAAGGGTTGCACTTGCTACATCCCTTACCATGATATCTTCAATGAAGATGTTTTTTGGCATGTAATCTACACCTTTGTATACTCTGAATCCTGGTTTTCTTTCTCCTCTGTTTATTTTCTCAAAAGGCTTCCAGTTAGCAGAAAGTCTTAATCTTGTTTTTCACTCCGGACAACCAGGACCGGGACTTTTGAGCCTCTTACTACTTTCTCTGCAACACTTCCCATCAGAAACCTGTCTAGTCCGGTTTTTCCGAGGGTGCCAACAACTATCAGGTCAGCGTTATTGTTTTCTGCAAAATTTATAATTTCATTACTTGGGTGACCTTCCAACAGAACTTCTCTTACCTCAACTCCTGAGACTTTTCCGCGTTCCTGTACCATGGATATCGCTTTCTCCCCTTCTCCTCTCAGGGTATCATATATTGCTTCCCATCCTGCATCCATAGGTATCGAAGAAAAAGAAGTTATATCTATTACGTAGAGAGCGTGAACCGTGGCCCCGCTGAGTTTTGCAATCTCAATACCGTAAGAAATAGCCTTAAGGCTGTTCTCGGATCCGTCTGTTGCAATCACTATATTCCGGTAAAATTCGCTCATCATGTCTGTTCTCCATTTGCTTTACGAATGAAGTACTGATAGTATGTCATCGGGTCTTGCCCGCCTTGTGATTCCACTTATGGGGTTCTTTATCCCTGCAAGATTATTGGAATTTCCATTCAGGATCATGAGATTAGCTTTATTCCCCTTTTGTATCGAACCCGTAGAATCAGATCCCATTACAAAGGAACCATTAAGTGTGCAAATTTTAAATACTTGCCTGTCATCAATGGAATAAATTTTAGACATAAATTCCATTTCAGCAAACATATTTACAGAATTTAACATTACATTATCCGTTCCTGCAGCTACTTTTATCCCCGCTTCCAGCATCTCGGCAACAGGTGCAATTCCTGCTCCTGTTATTAGGTTAGACCTCGGACAGACAACAACCGGAATCTTCGCATCAGCCACGTTTTCAAGATCTTTTTTTGTGGCATTTGTCATATGAATCAGAAGATCTGGCTCAAGTGACAGTGCTTTTTCTATGTCGCTCGTATCTTTTTCTCCGGCATGGATCGCAAAGAATTTTCTACGCTGCCGTGTGCAGGTAGCAATATTCTCCAATAGTTCGAGATCAAGGTCATTTGCCCCACTCATTCCAAGTCCGGTAGAATGTAAAAGAATTCTTCTTACTTCTGCCAGTACAACCTGAAGTGGCTGTTCAGGTTCTGTAGGTCTGCCCAGTATCATGGAATGGAGTTTAAGTCCTTCGAGAGCTTTATTCAGGGCTGCAACCCCTACAACACCTCCTTCTCTGAAATCCGCAAAAGCACAGGTTCCGGTTTCTATCATGTCCAGCAAGGACCTTCTCATACCCTCTATCAGGGTTGTGTATGGCGTGTCTCTTAATATCCTGTGTTTTAACCCGTCAGGAGGTTTTACAAGAGCATCCAGGTCTCTTTGAGTCCTAAATCCAGAAACTTTTCCCAGAGGAGGGTCTTTGAATACCGAGTCTCCAAGATGAGTATGTGCATTGACAAAACAGGGAGCAATTATGTTCTTAGAGAGTGTATGCTCTTCCCCAATCTCCGTAATTATTCCTCTCTTTACGCAGATATACCCCTCAATAGGTTCCAGTTCAGGGCCTGCAATAATTGTCCCGGGAATTATCCGTTCAGTGCCGTACATATATACGCACCTCAGCTACTCATTAAGCACTATGTTCAATTTGTGGAAAAGCAAACATATACATAATATATAAGTCTTTCTTCAGATTTTTTACATTCTTATTTTTCAGAATATATCAATCTTCAAAATTTAATTTTCTCAAAATATAATTTTTTTGAGTATGTACTCCCGTTAGGAATATCACTCACTACTTTTCTTGGTTTTTATTATTTTTTATTATATTCTATTATTTTCTATTATTTTTTATTATTTTCTATTATTTTTTATTATTTTTTATTATTTTCTTTTATTTTTTATTATTTTTTATTATTTTTTATTATTTTTTATTAT
>NZ_LZPK01000136.1:0-5480 GCF_001729375.1 Methanosarcina sp. A14
GAGTCTGAGGAGTCTGAGGAAACATAACTTGAGCAGAACATCAAGGGGAAACAGTATGTTATCCGGGTGTACAATAGTATATTCTTCAGATAGTCAAAGATATAGATTCTGATCATAGATATAAATCCGGTGACATATAGCATTTTGCTTCAGGTTCTCACTGATGAGATTGAACATGAAAATGATATCTGCAAGCCGTGGATGGAAGACATCGGTTTGCTTCAAGCGTAAATATAATCCTTTGCAGTAAGTAACAAAACGAGGGAAAACGAGGGGTAATAAATGATTGAATTGCTTTTATTAAGTCGGCTTCAGTTTGCCATAACAGCTGCGTTCCATTTCATATTTGTTCCACTAACTTTGGGATTAGCATTATTAGTGGCAGTCATGGAAACAATGTACTACAGGAACAAAGATGAAACATGGCGAAAAATGGCTGACTTCTGGGGTAATATATTCAAGATAAACTTTGCAATAGGTCTAGTATCAGGTATTACACTGACTTTTCAGTTAGGTACTAACTGGGGTGCCTATGCAGAATTCATGGGAGATGTCTTTGGACCACCTTTAGCTATGGAAGCGTTATTTGCTTTCTTCCTTGAAGGGACTTTCCTTGGAGCATGGATATTCTTGGGCCATAACCGTCAGAAATTAAAGGCATTTTCCATGTGGATGGTCGCTCTAGGTACTAACATATCTTCATTATGGATTATCACTGCTAACGGGTTTATGCAGCATCCCGTAGGCTATGAGATGGTTGCTGACGGGAGCAAGGTGGTTATGACAGATTTCATTGCTCTAATTACGAACGGCTATGTTTGGTACATGCTGATACACACTCTGCTTGCAGCTTACCTGTTGACCTCATTCGTGATAATGGGAATCTGTGCGTATCATTTCCTTAAAGGGAATAACAATGAAGTGTTTAAAAAATCTTTTAGCATAGCAGTTATCATAGCACTCGCTACTGCAGTCATGCTTCCAGTTCTTGGTCACGGTTATGCACAATATGTTGCTGCGCTTCAACCTACAAAAGGAGCGGCAATGGATGCGATATGGGAAACAGGCTCTTCAGTGCCTATGTATCTAATACAGGTACCCGATTCAAGCACAGGCTCCAATAGTATTCAGCTGCTGGGAATTCCAGGTCTTGCAAGTTTCCTGTATACAGGAAGTTTTAGCGGAACGATAACAGGACTTAACCAGCTACCTCAGGGTGAATTACCGCCTGTAGAAATGATATTCTGGAGCTTCAGGTTGATGACAATTCTGGGTTCCCTGTTCATCATAGTGGCTCTTTTAGGCTTATATCTTCAAAAATCAGGCAAGCTATACACATCCAAAAAATATCTAAAGCTACTAATATGGTCTATTCCTCTTCCATATATTACTATTACTGCTGGCTGGATTGTAGCTGAGGTAGGAAGGCAGCCATGGATGGTCTATGGTTTGCTAAAGACAGCTAATGGTGTATCATCGGTTCCCACATCAGACGTCTTGTTAAGTATTAGCCTTATAAGCACATTTTATATGGTCCTGCTTATCTTTGAGGTATACCTCATAAAGAAAACCGTGGTCAATGCGACAGGAGTTGAGTGAATATGTTCGATTTTCTTACTCATGATATGCTTGCTATTATCTGGTTCTTCCTGTGGTGTGTAATATGGGGAGTTTACTTTATTGTTGACTCTTTTTCCCTCGGAGCAGGCCTTCTGGTACCTTTTATTGCCACAGATAAGGCCCAGAGGATGCAAATCCAGAGTTCTGTTGGTCCTTTCTGGGGTGGCAATGAGGTATGGCTTATCCTGGCTGCAGGTGGAACATTTGCTGCATTCCCTCTGGTATTCTCGAAGATGTTTACTTTCCTGTATCTTCCCATGATGTTGCTGCTTATCGGCTTAATTGCAAGGGGAATTTCCATAGAATATCTTCACAAGGATGAGAATCCCCAAATACAAAAAATCCTTATGTGGGGATGGTTTGCTGGAAGCCTGCTGATTTCTCTGGTCCTGGGAGTTGCATTTGCGAACTTCTTCAAGGGGCTCGAAATTGCTTCAGGAGGTGTTTATATAGGTACCCTTATTGGACTCTTCAGCCCATATGCATTGATAGGCGGTGTCTTATTCGTGCTTATGAGTGTTACTTCAGGTGCGCTCTGGATCAATGTCAAAACTGAAGGAGCCATAGCTGCAAAAGCAGGTGATCTGGCAAAGAAAAGTACTCTTATCGTACTCGTACTTGCTCTGGTCTATCTGGCATATTCCTTTATGGGTATAGAAGGTTTTACAACCAACTATTCAGCCATGCCAGCTCTGTACTTATTGCCAGTTCTTGCGGTAGTGACAGCTGTTCTTGCTGTGTTTTTTGCAAAAAAGGACAAGATATTCCCTGCCTTTTGCAGCAATCTCCTGGCGTTTCTTTTCGTTGTTGAAAGCGGGCTTGCAAGTATCTATCCTTACATGCTTAAGTCCTCAGTTTCTTCTGAATATGGAATAGACATCTTTGAGGCTGCATCAAGCCACATGACTCTGAGCGTCATGCTAGGAGCAGCATTGGTATTCGTGCCCATAATCATCATCTATCAGCTATGGGCATATACCCTGTTCAGGGAAAAGATAAAAGAAACAGATCATGTAGAGTACTAACCTGCTTTCTTTTGTCTTTTATTTTTTCTTTTCCTTCTTTTCTTTCTTTTTTCACTTTATCTTTGAAAAAATGAAAATACTATCCTTTGCTAAATATCCCAAAACATGGATACTTTGAAGAAACACGTATAAAAACTAAAAGAAAAGTTAAGAATAATAAAAACAATATGAGCAAAACTGAAAAGTCAGTTCTGCTCTTTTCCATATACGTTGATTATCTCAGTGTTTGACCCTGATTTTTGTTCAGGGACTATAAATTAAGGACAAAGTAGGAAAAAAGTTTAGAGATAAATTTATTCGTTTAGTCTCTTTCTTCTTTCTCTTCAGGGCTCATGAGTTCTTCGTAACAGATAACGCAGATACATTTATCGTCTGAGGATATTTTTTTAAAGTCCACCTTGGGACCACTGGGTTTTACGGTTCCAATTTTTAATACATAGAAGTGCTCACCGAATTCGACTGGCTGGCCGCATCTCGAACATAAGAAGGGTGGATTCTCAACCGACTCAGTTGCACACTCAATACATATCAGATCGGACTTATCCCCGTGAACGTCCTTGAATTTTATTGGTTTCATATCCTGGCTGGTATCAACGACCAGCACGTCTTCTAGCAATTCCCGACCGCATATATTGCAATATTCTTTCGTCTTGTCGCCTCCCTTCATTATGTTACCTCGATTCTCCAAAGGATTTTTCACAAAATCACAGACTAAGCCTGCAGGGTTTTTAATCTCCCCGTTTTTCACTGAACTTTATTCCCTTTTTGGCTTGTATTATAATTATATTGATTTTGATATTTAAAAATATTTTTATTTTACATGTCATAACTTAATTGGGCATCTTCCACATTGGGCTTTCTTTAAATATATTCTGAGATTAAATTCGCAGCAGAAAATATGAGAAAGAAATCCTATAAAATAATAGGGAATCGAAAATGACAGATGATAAACGCGCGATTTTAATTTATCACCATGATGATAATGACGGATGCTGTGCAGCTGCTATTGCTGGTAATTCCTATGACCGGAATGAATTTGACATCAAATTTGTTGCTATAAATTATGGCAAAGAGTCGTGGAGTGAGGGCGAGATAAAAGCAGCCGAAAAAGTATGGCTTGTTGACTTTACCAGCGATAAAATGGATGAATTTGTAAAGGTTTGCGGGTCTAAGCTGATATGGATTGATCATCATAAGACCGCAGTGGAGAAGTTCCCGGACCTGTGGAATTCAAACAGTATTCCGGGTATTCGGTCCCTTGAAAAGGCAGCCTGTGTACTTACATGGGAGTTCGCACATCCTGAAGATGTCTCGTCCCCTGTAGCTGTAGCCTATATTGGGGATAAGGATATGTGGAGGTTTGAATATCCTGAGACCAGGGCTTTCACCGCAGGCTTTAATCTGATGGTGAAAACCCCTGATGATATTATATGGGATGTGCTTCTTGGTCCGGAATATGAGGATACTGTAAATAATATGATATCTATCGGGGAATTGCTTCTCAAAGCTCAAAGCTACAAGCTTCAGAAAGCTTTCGATCGTGGGGTGGATTGCACTTTTCATAACTGGAAATCCAGACTTGTAAACACTACTGGAAATATCTCCGAGCTTGGGGAGTTCATCTACAGGAAGCCTGAATATGATCTTGCTATCATGTGGCAGGCTGTAGAGGATATGCTGGTATTCAGCTTGAGATCTGATTCCAGTAATCCAAATTCACCCGATTGTGCCGAAATTGCTCAGCAATACGGTGGTGGAGGACACAGGAATGCTGCTGGATTTCAGAAAAATAATCTGGATTTTCCAAGCCTGCTTTTCAAATGAAATCGCTCATAATGGTTTGGAGGCATAGAAAGACCTGGGATCTAACTTTATCATGGGGCTATCAGGCAAATTAATTCCAACTTGACCTGAAAATCCCACCGAGTTTTTTGTGGATTTTTTGCCTTTCTGTGACTATACTTGAAGTGACTTTTTTCTCAAACATATAATTTATTCATACCTGAACATTTAGAAAAGTATTTATATTATAAAACTACCTTATCCAAGAAAATTAGTCCAGATATAAATAGTAGTGGGATCTATTGACCTGGAGGTTAGTTTACGTTTAAAAATATAATTCAGTTCTATAATGTAAACGGTTTGGCTAGAAGTCCTTTTAAGCATAGCCTGACTGTTCGATTTAACAATTTTCTAAAAATGGAGTTTAATCCTCTATACTGGTTTACCCTTCCAGGTTTTGTTCTCATTTCTATTGGGTTATACATAGGCCTCGATTTATTAAGGACTTTCTATCTTGGCGGAAGTCTTGCCTTCGGACCAACGGTTTTGATGGTAATTCTAACCATTATAGGGATGGGTATGACTTTTACCGGAATTTTGCTTCACTCTATCTCAGGTTTACTGCAGCACCTGCGGGAATAAACGAATTGTTCCAAAAGATTTACTTAATGAGTTTATCCAAAACTAATTTTGTTCTCAATCAGTAAAGTTTGATAACTATTTCCCATGATCAGAAACTCAGTTAATTATTTGGAGCATGGGATTTAAAGAAATTATTTTAAGTTTTGGAATGAGCTCAATAGATATTTTCAATATCAGTTTTTCTGTTTTCCAGTAATCTTTCTGTTTTCAGTAGTTTTTCTGTTTTCCAGTAGTCTTTCTTAATACTGTTTTTTCTATTGTTGATAAGCTATATAAATATTGATTCTCTGGTAAATAGGAATAAGGATGGCTATTGACTGATAATAAATATTGAACGGTCTGGAATTCTTGACTGAATATTTTTAATTAATGGAGAAAAGACAAAATACAATGGTGAAAACTCAAAATGAA
>NZ_LZPK01000137.1:0-11530 GCF_001729375.1 Methanosarcina sp. A14
ATAGACAATTACACTTACCGCATAATGAGGCAAAAGGATTCAGAGAGGAATAGTTCACGATTTATATACCTCATCAGGCTCAAAGACCTTTTCTCCCACAACCTCTCCTTCAAGGTTTCGATAAAAACAGGATCTGTATCCCATATGGCAGGCTCCACCAACCTGTTCCACGAGCAGGAGAAGAGAGTCCATATCACAGTCGACCCTTATTTCTTTCACTTTCTGTATATGCCCCGAAGTCTCTCCTTTTTTCCATAACTGCTGCCTGCTCCGACTCCAGAAGTGTGTAATTCCGGTCTCTACAGTCTTCTCAAGGGCTTCCCGATTCATATAGGCGCACATCAGCACCTCCCTGCTAAGCTGGTCCTGAACTACGGCAAGGATAAGACCCTTTTCGGATTTCAAAGCATCAAAATCAATCATGAGGGATAAATTACAAAACAAGTATAAAAAAGAGAGGGCCTTAACTTAAGGGAAGCACAATAGAGACGAAATTGAACATGGATCTTTTTTCAGGGTTTGATTCCGAGTACATCCTCAACGTACGCTCTGAGAATTTCCGCAACGCTCCAGGCCTGAGCAATGCAGCCTCCTGGAGTGTAAGGATAATCCCCATCAAATACTTCGGAAATTGTGCCTATGCCTGCAGTTTCAAGGTGCGTATCAAAACCCATCAGAAGAGCCCGCATATCCTCAAGACTCTCTTTAGAATAGTTGTGAACCTTCCGGTAAGCTTTCACATACGCGCCAAGGAGCCAGGGCCAGACTGTCCCGTTATGATAGGCGGCATCTCTGGCTGCCGCATCACCTTGATATCGTCCTTTATAAACAGGATGGTCACTTGAAAGAGTTCTAAGCCCAAAGGGGGTCAGGAGATCTTTTTCAACTCTGTCAACTATTGCTTTTTCTTTTTTTGGTGAAAGACTAGTATAAGGCAGGGCTACTGCGAAGATTTGATTGGGACGGATTGCAGGGTCTTTAACCTCATTTCCTGCTTTGTCCTTAGACACAAGGTCAAATAGGCAATTTGTCTCCGGATTCCAGAAAACACTCTCAAAATTTGAAGCCACTCCAGCTGCAAGAGTTTCATATGAAGAAATGTTTTTTCCTAACTGAGTGCCCAGATTGGAGGCTGTTTTAAGGGCATTATACCAAAGAGCATTAATTTCACAGGCTTTACCTGCTCTTGGGGTCACTGCTTTTTCCCCGATTTTAGCGTCCATCCAGGTTAACTGAGGACCCTGTCGGATAAGATAATCGGAGTCCATGCCGATCCCAAAGTCCGTACCTTTACGGTAATTCTCTATGATACTCTCCACTGTGTCCCAGACATCCGAGAGGAAAAGAAAGTCTTTCGTATATGCGAAATATCGGCCCACAGTGTGAATAAACCAGAGAGAAGCGTCCACAGTGTTATAAATTGGTTCTCCACCAAGTGCCAGGAAAGCGTTCGGGATCAGGCCTTTATTACAATTTTTAGAAAAGTTTTTGAGAATGAATTTTGCTTCCTCAAAACGACGGGGAATTAAAAGCAGGCCAGGCATAGAGATCATAGTGTCCCGCCCCCAGTCAGAAAACCAGTGATATCCTGCAATTACTGTACTTTCACCTGAAGAAGGATTCTTCACTATAAAAGGATCCGTTGCCCTGAGAAGCTTAAGAGCAAAGGGTTCGGTAAGTCTTGAATTGAAGGCGAGAAGATTTTGTCGGTAGGTTTCCCTTGTATAGAATTCCTCGACCTGTTCGAGCGTCAGAGAAGAAATATCTTCGGTTGAAGCGGCAATGAAAAAATGGGAGGTACCCAGTTTGAGTTTGCTTTCAAAGTAGCCCGGATTGAAATTATCTTCCTGGAAGTTGAGTCCCCTTTGCTTCTCAGTATCATACTCAAAATTATAGTACCATTTGGGATCGGAATGATACTGAAGATTGGATGAAAGCAAGAAAGTAAAACCATTGGAGCTTTCTAATTTTACTCCTGAAGGATTGGCTTTCTGAGTAAAGGAAAGTTCTCCTGAGCGAACAGTATGATGGAAATTTCTGGAATTTACCAGCGGAGAGATTCTTAGCAGAGCTCCTTCTCTCCTAGATCTGATGTCATAGAGAATGCAGGTTGTGTTGCTGTTGTGAATCATGAAGACCTTTTTCTTTATGGTAAAATCACCGGGCTGGTAAACCCAGAGAGGAAAAGGAACAAGGATGAATTTGGAGAGGTAACTGAAGCCTGAAGGAAAAACAGTATCAGGGTACTTATGGGTTGAAAGCCGATAAACTTCCTTGTTAATCGAAATTTCCTCATCAAGGGAAGAAAGCAATACAAATCTTCCTTGAGAATTTTCTGGAACTGCCACAAGCAATCCATGATAAGTCCTTGTGCCTGCTCCTATTACTGTAGATGAGGCATATCCCCCAAGTCCGTTTCCTACGATCCACTCTTTCTTTATTCCTTCCTCGTATGTGGAAAAGGAATCTACTCCAAACCTGATTCCACTCATAATATATCTGGTTAGGACTTGATTTCTTAAATATTTGTATCTCCGGAACTAAGAAGTGAGAAAATTTAAGAAAGTAAAAGAAGCAAAGAGAGTAAAAAACCAGTATATAATAAAAAGTAGTAAGTTAGAAAATTTTAGATGTGATCATAAACTATTTTAGCTGTGCAGGATATAAGAAAGTGAGAATCATGAAGCAAGACCTTTTAGAAATCCTTGTTGATATTTTCAAATCCTCTGGATACAATGCCACAATATCCAGCCAGTATGACATTTTTGTGGAGAAAAGCAGGCATAAAGCTTATGTCAAATGTGCCTTGCAGCCGGGTCGTGAGGAAATAAAAGCCTTTTCAGAAAAGATCGGGAACTGTACAGGAATCTATGTAATGACCCAGAAAGGGCCTGAAGAATTAATCGATTATGCAGCTGAATTTGGGATCCATGTTTGGAACAGGGATGAACTGGCTCTTCAAATTGGAAGATCGGTTCTTGTAAATATGGAACAGAAATCAAATATTTCGGATTCTGAACCGGAAAAGCAAACATCAAATGATACAGGAGACCAGTACGGACAAACAATTTTCGAATTACCTGCCGAAAACTGGAAATTAAAAAAAGACTACAGAGAGAAGTCTCACTTTAAAGAAGAACTCTTGCCTCTTCAGAATCAGCGATTAGAGGCCGAAAAAATTTCGTTTGGTACTCAATCTCTAACAAGGAGTATTGAGAATAAAAAAATATTAAGGAAGCCAGAACAGGTTGAAGTTCCGGAAACTGAAACGTACGAAATGCTGAATATACGGTCTGTAGAACCAAGGATTTCTAAAAATCAGGCTATTATTATTGCAAAACCCTATATATACAACCCTAAGGATGCAGTTTTAAAGTTTGTACCTTTCTGGAAATATATATATAATGTTGAAGCTGAAAAACGCTTCAGGTCAAAAGTCCTAACCATTGCCGGAAAAGGGAAGGGTTTTCTTAATGCTCTAAATAAGTCAAAGGAAGGGATGGAGGTAGAAGGACTTGGCATACCTACAAGGGTTCCTGCCGTGCAGTATGAGTTAAAAAGACCGATTGTGGATAAAAAACAGGCAGAAAAGATTCTTCTGGACTTTATTAAAGAGGAGAATACACGCGAAATACGTTTTAACAATACGGAAGGCCAGGCTGTTATATATGAACACAGGAGTATCGGCCCCAGGTCTGATGAAATACAGCTCGATATGGAGCTTGTGTATATCCCTGTCTGGGAAGTGAAGGGGAAACGTAACTCTCTGGAGATCAATGCTTATAATGCAAAGGTTCTTGAGGAGCCTGTTGATGAAGATGCCGAATTTCTGTGAATAGAGAACCTGAAAGAAGTATTGGAAGAAAAATATATAAAATAGAAGATATATTTTCATATACTGGCAGAATAGCAGGATTTCTTGAAAAAGAATCCAGACCCTATCCTCCCAGACTCCTGTGAAAAAGTCTTTTTCAGGAAAAAGCGCAATTTTACGATAAACATTATATTTGCCCGATGCAAGATTATATAATGTTTGGAAATTATCTTTGAGCTGTAACGGATGGCATCTTATAGGAAATAAAACCTACAAATATTTTATAAGTATAAAAATAAAAAAGAGGTGCGTAAATGATAGAAGTAACAGATAGAGCTGCTGCAGAATTGAAGACACTGATTGAACAGGAAGAGAAACCTGAGCTTGCTCTCAGAATTTTTGTTGCCGGGGTTGCCTGCAGTGGAATTCAGTATGGCTTAGCCTTTGATGATGAAACAAAGGAAGATGATGTGACTATGGAAAGTAACGGGATTAAACTCGTTATGGCAAAAGATATCGAGAGGAACTTCTCCGAGGGCAGTATTGACTTTATTGAGGACGAAAACGGGAAGGGATTCCTCATCCGCAATCCAAATGCCGGCGGTGGATGCGGCACCTGCGGCGGATGCCATTAAGTAAAAAGTAAAATCGCGCTGATATCGAACCCAAACCTGAAAAATAAACGAAAATAAAGGAGAAGCAAGCCTATGTTCCCAGGAATGGGAGGTATGGGAGGCCGGGGGATGAACCCGGCTAAAATGAAACAGATGATGAAACAGATGGGGATTGATGTTAAAGAGCTAAAGGATGTTCAGGAAGTAGTCATAAAGACTGCAGACTCTAATATCATTATAGAGAATGCAAATGTCACTATCATGAAAGTCCAGGGTTCGGAAACATACCAGATCGTAGGTGACGTAAAAGAAGTCCCGAAAGAACTGGAAATTCCCGCTGAAGACATAAAACTCGTAATGGAGCAGACTGGTGTTTCTGAAGATGAAGCCCGGAAAGCCCTGAAAGATTCAAACGGAGATCTGGCAGAAGCCATTGTGGCACTTTCTTCTGCCTGACTTATTTTTTTGTGGATTTTTAGAATTGGAATTAACTATTCCAGAATTTTTAAGCTTATTGCTGATTTTTTATAAATTTTTATGTATATATTGCTCACCAGAATTCCGTCACCCAAGTTCCGCTTCGGGATCACAGAAAATAGTAGATTCTGGGAGTTTCGATGTAATAGCAACAGCACCGTGCCCTTTTCGCTCACTTCCATGTTCGCTCAAGAGGGCTGAATTATGGGCTATAGAAATTGATTTTCAATTTGTTCATGGTCTATTTACCCAAATTTCGTTTTAGATCTCTCAGCAATAGTAGTCATAATTTTTTTAAAAAACTTGCCCACAAATATTTTCAAAAAAGGTTTGATGAAAAACGACGTGGTTAGCGTGATCAAACGGCAAAACAGTTTTGGAGGTTTGCTCGAGAGTTTTTACCCTCGAGCGACGTTTGGTAAGGTATTACATGGTTTTTTACGTGGTTTTTTACATGGTTTTTACATGGTTTTTTACATGATTTTTTACATGATTTATAGAGGTTTATCCATGACATGTTTTTGGAGGTTTGCTCGAGAGTATCTGCCCTCGAGCTATATTTGATAGATATTGAAAACCGGGTTGTGTTTTTTAAATTTTAAATTTTATTTTTAAGGCTGCCAATTCTCATTCTTCGTCAATTGCACTGACGTACCTAGGAAACAGGAGCATATAATTTTCCTGATAAGATTTCCCATCTTTATTAATATCAAGAGTCCATATTAGTTCTGGTGTTCTTGCTATTGATTTTGTTTGAATCGTCTAATTCCTCCGACCTCAGTTTCATTTTAGAATTTGATCTTTGTCAATTTTGGTGCACGTCTCCCGGGAGTGTTCATTCCCGGGACGAACACCAGCTTATTGCATGTCTGTTTGCTATAGAGGATTGAATTTCCCATCTATAACTAAACTCGAAAACTAAGTAAGGATATGGATTTGGGTAATGGATCTTAGCTTCAGAGATAATGTAAATATAAAAATAAGGGAATACGCATCAGATAGAATTTATTAGATAGAAATTATTAGATAGAAATTATTAGATAAAATTTATTAGATAGAATTTATTAGATAGAATTTATTAGATAGAAATTATTAGATAAAATTTATTAGATAGAATTCATTAGAAAACTGTCAGAGACCTGCTAAGTTTTGCCGATTTCGGCAGAAATGAACAAATATAAAGGTTCCTGTCTCAGGGAGGAGAAATCCGAATTTCGTGAAAACTGAGGTATGGACATAACTTGAGTTGTGTTCTCGGTTTTCCCTTCTATTTTTCATCTTATCAGGCATCTATTTTTCATATTTATTCATATATCGAGGTAAATTCATCTATTTTTATTTTCATTTCTTAGATTATTTTTCTAAATTCCTCATAGGTTTAGATCACATTGTAAGTGTTTGTAATAATAAGGTTTTAAAACTTATTAAAAAATTCTATTTTACTCTGACACTAAAAATGGAAGTATTTTATGAGTTTATCAATTCGTACGAAAAAACCATATCACAGTCGGTCATCAATCAAGAAAACTGTTTCAACCCTAACTTTTAGTAATAAATCTCCAATTTTTTGTTTTTTACAGAAAAATAAGGTATAAGTTGCTCTGGATGAAAAGTCCCTTTCTATGGCATTTATCCAGAAAAACGTATGAGGCCCTGCATAAAAAAATATTTTCTAAAGATAAATACCTATTTATAAAAGGGCCTCCAAGTTTGCTTGATGAGTTTTATCCCTTAAATCAAAATACGATCTTTGAACTTAGTCTCTAAATAGCCAATTGAGCTTCTTATCATGAAAGATCAAAACTGAAAATCTTTGATTGTCAGGAATTAAATGGGGTTTAGGGTAGACTCGAAATAGAATACTAATCAAGGTGTCAGTATGTCCGAAAGGAATTCCAATTCTTGTCCTCTAGAAAAGGAAGGCGGTTCTGAGCAGCCGCATGAGAATACTCAAAAAAATGGACTTTTCAATTTTCTCCGTCGTCTTCACGCTCATTATCATGGTCACTCCTGTACCCATTCACAGGCCCATTCTCATGAACACCCTCACGGGCACAGCCACACTCATGGGACTGTTGACCCTTCCATACTTGCTACTAACAAAGGGCTCTGGGCAGTAAAATGGTCATTTATCGGGTTGATGATCACAGCCGTTCTGCAGATTTTCATTGTTTTTATCTCGGGAAGTGTTTCCCTTCTTGCCGATACCATCCACAACTTCGGAGATGCTTCAACTGCAATTCCTCTTGCAATAGCTTTTTCCCTGGCCAGAAGAAAACCAAGCAAACGATTTTCCTACGGATATGGCAGGGTAGAGGACCTTGCAGGCATAATAGTTGTTCTCCTTATTTTTTTCAGTGCTGCTGTTGCGGGTTATGAGTCTGTGAACCGTTTTTTAAACCCTCAGCCAGTAGAACATTTGCAGGCTGTAGTTATTGCTGCAATTATAGGCTGTATCGGAAATGAGATTGTAGCCCAGTTCAGGATGAAAGTTGGAAAGGAAATAGGGAGTGCAGCCCTTATTGCAGATGGATACCATGCCCGAATAGATGGTATTACCAGCCTTGCAGTCCTTATCGGAGCCATCGGCATCTGGCTTGGATATCCTATCATTGACCCTCTCATTGGAATGTTAATCACAATCAGTATCCTCAAAATAGTCCTTGATTCGAGCAAGCTTGTGTTTACCCGCCTTCTTGACGGCGTTGAGCCTGAAATCATAGATAAAGTAAAAAACATTACTGAAAGTGTAGATGGGGTCTGTGAAGTCACGGACCTTAGAGTCCGCTGGATAGGACACCGGCTCCATGCAGAAATCAATGCTTCAGTTTCTCCTTCTCTTTCGGTTGGAGAAGGACATGAAATCGCCAACGCCATAAGAGAGAAACTTCTTGAAAACTTCTCTTATCTTTCCGGCACCACTATCCATGTGGACCCTCTCACAGCCTCAGGGGAGTGCTGCCACTACGGATCTGAGAATCCGGAAATACTGCCTGGTAAACAAAAGCAGGTTTTGAATACCTGTTCCAGTGAGGTCCTATGAAATTTTAGGTTTGGTTGACACTTTATTGTAAAAACATTATATTTTTAAGAGGCTGTCTTAATTTCAGCATAAGGTTCCGGTGAACTTGCCGGAACCTTCAGCTATTTTCAAGTAAAAAACGCAGTAATTTTTCCACAAAACAACCAAATACATTCTAACCTAATCGCAAAATACAGTAATTGTCAGGAAATTACCATATGAGCCTATTCCAGAATTCACAACTGCTTCTCCGAATATGGAATTAAGAATAATCAATGAATTTTTGATCATTTTTATATTTTTATGATAGGACTTAAGCGGTTAAATCGAAAAACAGCGGTATGGAACCTTAAATCATACAATCTACAATGCTTGTTACAGAACTGCTCGAACTTTATTTAGCTCGTTTACTGCTTAAGTCCTATCAAGAAAAACTCCAATAACTTTTAGAGTCTCATTGTTTCTGCAATCCGATGCGGAGTATACAAATGGGTCCTTATTAGTATAATATATCTACAGCTTAGTCCATGGTCAGACTTGTCAACAGTTAATAGTCCCAACAATCGTCCCAATCGTCTCCGAACAATCCGTTGTCACAATCGCCTCCAAAACATCCGTTGTCACAATCGCCTCCCCATTCGTTGTCACAATCGCCGCCCTTGAAACTTCCGAACCAGTTATTCTCTACGAAGTCTAAGAATTTGTTGCCCAGCTCTTCTTGAGCTACTTTTTTATCAACCACTTTTTCTTTAGCTGCCCTTTGAATCGGCTTTGCTATGTCTTTAACTTTTTCTTTAGTTACCTCTTCTTTAAGGTTGCTTTTACATTTGTTGTCGCTGACTTTTGAGGTACACGCACTTGCTGATGCAGCAGTTACAGCTACTACAAAAAAGACTGCAAACAAAATAAAGACTGCCTTCTTTATTTTGTTAAATTTTTGGTCTCTCATCTATATCATCTCCATCATTATGCTGGATTCGATACAATTTCACCTTGACTGGTTCTTCAATTCACTGTTTATAGGCAAATATACTTAATTTAAGAATCAATAATCCATATACGTTTCTGGAAGACTATCCAATTAGTAAACTATACTGCTTTATTATTTGCCGATAAAAGTGATTTTTTATTGTATCGCTAGTTAATTATTATCCAGTGGATATAATAATTAGAGAAATATAAATTAGAAACCAATATTAACGAAAATTTGATTTTTTTTATTCGAGATTGTATTAAATAAAAAAGATATTATTATAATTTATATATAAAACTTATTTATAAAATGATAATTTATCTTAAAGCTTATTTGTAACATAATAATTTGGCTTTTTGCAATAAATTTAGATATAAGCTCATTTTCTGGCTTATAGTTACTTTTAAAATCCGGTTTACTATTTTTTATGCGAGTTTCCTCTTAGCTTCGTAATATTTCCGTAGAATCATTTCATTATAAAAATATTCAATAATAATTTTTACAGTCAAAGGTAATGTATTTATATCCAGTTCCAATTACCCGTGTTGAGACATATAATTGTGTATATATATTATATTAGAGAATTAAAGAGTTATATTATATACTTCCCGGCTCTATATCCATTTATATGGCTGATGAGAAGCGGATATGGAGAATCGTTCCGGACACAAGCGTAATTATTGACGGGAGGCTTTCATCCCGCATTAGAAGCGGGGATTTCAGGGGTGCTGAAGTTATTATCCCCGAAGCTGTGGTCTCGGAACTTGAAGCCCAGGCAAATAAAGGCAGAGAAATAGGATTTAAAGGGCTTGAAGAACTTCTGGAACTCCGCAAGCTGGCAGAGAAGAATGAAATTCTCCTTCAGTTCAGCGGGGTTCAGCCCACTCTTGAGGAGATTAAGCTCTCTAAAGAAGGCAGGATAGATGCCCTTATCCGAAGTACGGCTATTGAAGTAGGAGGGCTGTTTTTAAGCGAAGACAGGGTACAGTCTCTTATAGCTAAAGCAAAAGGGCTTGATATCGAGTACATGCATCCTAAAGTCCTGGAACCATCCGAACTTTCGCCTCTTAAAGTAGAACATTTTTTTACTGACGATACGATGTCCGTTCATCTTAAAAATGAAGTATCTCCTATGGCCAAAAAGGGGCCTGTAGGGGATATACATTACGTAAAGATTCGAGATGAACCTGTTACTTCTGCGGAACTTTCCAGTATCTCGAGAGAACTTATTGAAAGGGCCAGGCTGGACCCCGAATCCTTTATCGAGATGTCTTCAAGTGGAGCTACGGTTCTGCAAATCCGGAATATGCGAATTGCAATTGCTCACCCACCTTTTTCCGATGATATGGAAATTACGGTTGTAAGGCCAACTGTGGTTGTGGATCTTGAACACTACAGGCTGAGCGATAAACTCAAAGAGCGGATTGTAAGTCAGCGTGGTATTCTTATTGCCGGCCCGCCCGGAGCCGGAAAGTCTACTTTTGCCGCTGGGGTTGCCCGATACCTTAATGACCGCGGGCAGGTAGTTAAAACTATGGAGTCACCAAGAGACCTCCAGGTGCCTCCTGAAATCACCCAGTACTCACCTTTGAACGGCAGGATGGAAAATACTGCAGACCTTTTGCTTCTGGTCAGGCCGGATTATACAATCTATGATGAGGTACGGAAAACCAGCGATTTCCTGATTTTTGCGGATATGCGGCTTGCGGGCGTGGGAATGATCGGGGTAGTACATGCAACCAGGGCAGTGGACGCAATTCAACGCCTGATCGGAAGGGTTGAACTGGGAGTAATTCCCCAGGTAGTGGATACCGTTATTTTCATTGATAAAGGAGAAGTGGCAAAGGTTCTGGTGCTTGAGTTTACCGTCAAGGTTCCTCATGGGATGACCGAGCAGGATCTTGCAAGACCGGTAATCGTCATTGCCGATTTTGAGACCCGAAAAATCGAATATGAAATCTATACCTATGGAGAACAGGTTGTTGTTATGCCAGTAGGACTTCCTACCGAGCTAAGGAAACCTGCCTGGAAACTTGCGGAAGAGGAAATAAGAAATGTTATTGGCAGGTATGCCTCCGGCCCGGTTGAAGTTGAAGTGACTTCAGACGACAGCGCAATCGTAAAGGTCCGGGAAGATGAAGTACGAAAAGTTATTGGCAAAGGTGGAAATGTCATTGACCGAATCGAAAATGTTCTTGGCCTGCATATTGATGTAAGAGAACTGGAGATCGGAGCCCCAGGAGCTACAAAAGGCCGGAAGTATGGAGCTGAAAGCAGAGCTCCCCGAGGGAAACGAAGGAAAAACAGCTTTGAGGAAGAGCCCAGTGTTTCTTCTGTTCATCCTTTCATAGAAAGAGATAAAAAGCACCTTATTCTTGGAGCACCGGAGCTTGCAGGAAAGGATGTGGAAATTTATCTTGAAGACCAGTATCTTTTCAGTGCAACTGTAAGCCGGCATGGAGATGTGAAACTCAGGGCGAACTCGGATCTCGCATCTGAGATTCTGGAAGCTCAGGATAAAGGAGAAACAATTGAGATCAGAATGATCTAAACTTCCTTTACTTTTTACTTTTATTTATTTTTACTTTTATTTGTTTTTACTTTGATTTGTTTTTACTTTGATTTATTTT
>NZ_LZPK01000138.1:0-3346 GCF_001729375.1 Methanosarcina sp. A14
TTTGGGATAGGCTCTATAAATACTTTTAAATCAATCATAAAGAAATTAGTTTCTTTATAAGCAGTGTCAAAAAAATAAAAAAATAGTTAAATGTTGAAAATTTATTTTTATATATGAGAGAAGACGAAGAAAAATACATTGTGTATCGTAGAGAGAAAGATGTTGTTATTAAAAACATACCGGAAGAATATATTAATAACGGCCACAAGTTAATAATAAGACTTAAAGAAAATTGCGCTGAATATGAGTATTTGTTCAAAAAAGTGATTGAAATTTTTGATGATAAATATACATTTAATGTGGGAAATTTTGGCTATTATGAGTGTGAAATTATTGACTGTGAAAATAATGTAGTGTTTGAAGAATCTAATACATTTCTGGGGGCGCTTGACCTAAAAATTGATGTTAAGACATCCCAAGGGATTATCAGATCTGAGGTTAGAATTGAAGAAGAAGAGTTTAAAGAAACTAAGAAGACTTTGATTGATAAAACTAGCAAAGTGTATTTTTCACAACCTGAATTAATGTCTAAAATTTCTGAGATTTTTGGACACATAATACAGAATGCGCAAGATTTTGTCTATATTCAAGATCCTTATTTCGATTATAGGTATTATAGTGCTTTGATTGAGAAATTGCCACTTAATTTGGATATAAAAATCAAGTACGAAAATAATAAAAATTTAAACATTCCTTCAAATCGTAAATTAACTTTAATTAAAGACAATAAACAAAATGGGAAAATACATGATAGATTTATTATAACAAAAAATTTTGGGTATTTTATAGGAATCTCTCTTAATGGCTTAGATACGAATAAAGGTTCTATTAATTACATATACGATACAAATGAGCTCAGAAAAGAATTTGAATGAAAACTTATTCCATATCTAATATCAACATTGACAAATCCCTGGAGTATAACATTTATTTAGGCATAGAATCGTTATTAATAGAGCCTATCCCAAAACCTATTTTATTCTAAATCGTCATGAGTTTTCAGGATCATTTTAGTAATTAGGTATCCAATTGATTGTTCCAAATATGAGATTCAAAAATCAAATTTTGAGTTTCGGGATAGGCTCAAAGAATATCAAAGACAAAACCCCTTATTTGCTCATTAAAACTTAATACTTTTTCTTGGATTTAAGCTTTTTAATTCTGGCATATTTTCTTTTTCTGTACTATTATCGCCTCTAATAGGCAGTTTTCGGAGTTACAGGTAATAGCCACCTGCACCTAGTAATGTCTTTCCAGAGAACATGATTAAAAGAATTGACTTACTATTTTCACCCAAAACATTTCAAATTTTCTATTATAAGTTTTTAACTCATAGGGTATGCTTCCCTGAACTTAGTTATTCCATATGATACCGAAATCCAGAATATTTGACCGATATTTTTTTCTGCGGTCGTTTTTTCTGAAAACTGCCCTAGCTACTCAAACATGTATTTTTGAAAATTTCCAAACTTTTTGGCCCTTTGTCTTCATTGAGAACTTCCAGAAGCTATTTTCCCAATCTTCAGTTGAGATCGTAACTGCAAATTTTCAAATAATTCTCCAAACGATAACATGAAAAATGTTATTTTTTGAAGATGTCTGGAGAACGTCAGATCGTAGCTACTATTAGCGTATTTAGAGTTTTGAATTTTGAAATTTTAAGTTTTTAGATTTTAGTTGACTTTCTCCAGATGTACAATATAAGTATTACAACAAGCAAAGAATTGAATTCAGAGGGAGTTGTATGAGAAACATTTTGTACTTTTTTATTTCCAATAGCAATTCCTAGATGTCTGGTTCCTATATTTACAGTCGATGTAACTTTATTTGTTGATGTATCAATTACAGAAACATTGCTATAATCATTTGCCACGTAAAGCTTTGTTCCATCAGGGGTAATTGCCACTCCATAAGTATACTTTCCTAAAGGTACCATGACTGTAACTTTATTTGTTAATGTATCAATTACAGAAATGTTTCCACCCCCATCATAGATATTATTTGCCCCGTAGCCGTAATTTGCCACATATACCTTTGATCCATTTGGAGCGACAGCAATTCCAGAAACAGAGCCTATACGATCGCTCACTGTGGCTACAACAATGTTTGTTGCTGTGTCAATTACAGAAACATTGTTGTAACCATTTGCCACATATGCCTTTTTTCCATCGGGGGTGATCACAATTCCACCTGGATAGCTTCCTACATTTACGGTGGCTATAATAGTATTTGTTGCTGTGTCAATTACAGAAGTAGGTCCTCCTTCAGCTAAAACATATACCCTTTTTCCATCAGGCGTAACAGCAATATCACCAAGAGAGTCATAATGTCCTATGTTTATCGTGTCTGTAACCTTGTTTTTTGCTGTATCAATTATAGAGATAGCGGTATTTCCATCTTCGTCTCTGCATTGCGTCACATATACCTTTGTTCCATCTGGACTGACTGCAACTCCAATAGGTCCATTTTCTACATCCACAGTGGCTATAACCTTATTTGTAGTTGTGTCAATTACAGAGACAGTGCTGTCAAAGCTGTTCAATACATACACTTTTGATCCATCAGGGGTAATTGCAACACCGGTAGGCCCTCTTCCTACATCTATAGTGGTTATAAAAGTGTTTGTTGCAGTGTCAATTACAGAGACGGTGTCAATTTCAGAGACATCGTCGTTTCCGTAGTTTGTAATATATGCAAAAGGTGTGGCACCTGCAATACTGACCAGCATTAAAAACGCCAGCACCATTATTTCTAAAATAAAGATATAACCACATCGTGTTTCAGCACGTTTCATCTCTTTCATCTTAAACCTCTGTAAATTAATATTTGAACCTTCAAATAAAAAATTAAAAATGTGACATTACATAATATTAATCTCTATAAGAAAATCTTTTAAATAAATAATGATTTTTTTCTATTTTTATTTGTCATTTACTATTATTTTTAGTCCATTTATATATCTCAAATAAGGAATAATCAGATGTGCAGGTTCAGAGCTTGATTAATCAAAAGATCATTGAAGCACTTGGAGAAAAGAAGAAGCCTTTTTGGAAATTTTGGTAATTCATCTTCTTTATTCAGTTCAAACCTAGTATTCCTTAGTAATTATGAAACTGTGTAAAAGTCAAAGGTTTCACCTATAGGACTTACGCAGTTAAAATGCCGAAAACTTGATATCTTTATAAATATACTTATGGCTTAGTGTTTCTCTAAAAACGTACGGAGTTATGGACATAAATCCACCTAAGTGTACCGACATTGACTACATTAAATATCTCATTGCGGCTTCTAAAGTTTTTAGCTGTACTGAAGCTGCTAGATGTTATCCAGACATAGCTAATGCTCC
>NZ_LZPK01000139.1:0-4516 GCF_001729375.1 Methanosarcina sp. A14
TTCCAATTTATTTCCAATTTATTTCCAATTAATTTCCAATTAACTTCCAATTTATTTCCAATTGGTTTACGAAAAAAAAAGCGTAAAAGGAGATTGAACATGAAAGTAAAGAACGAGCTAATGGACACTCCGGCTGTGGGTGTAGACCGTTTCGTCAAGACCATGGAAAACTCGACCAGGGGACTGAAAGAGTACAGGTTGATCTTTACAGCTCTTGAACTTGAGGTGTTTGAAGCTCTGAAAACCCCCTTTCAGGCAGGTGAACTTGCCGAAAAAATAGGGCTCGATCCGGTGTTAACTCCCCATTTCTGCGAAGCTCTTGTCAGTCTCGGGCTTTTGGACAGGTTTGAGGAGATCGTTGAGGAAGAGATGACGGAAAAAGAGGGAGAAGAAAAAGAGGGAGAAGAAAAAGAGGGAGAAGAAAAAGAGGGAGAAGAAAAAGAGGGAGAAGAAAAAGTTGAAAAAAGCACGTTTTTGCCCAGGTATGTGAATTCGGAACTTACCGCTACATATCTCCTTAAAGAAAGTCAGTTTTCCCAGCAGCAATACCTTTCCGAAATGTCCAGGAACGCTGTACTCTGGGCCCGTTTGCCCGAGCTTATGAAGAATGGGCCTGTAGTTGTCGATAAAGGTCCCTTTTTCTGGGAGATTATCAGTTGCATGGCTGAAAACACCCGCTGTGGACTGCTCCAGGAAACCGTCAGGACGGTTATGGAAAACGTTGATTTAGGAAAGGTTCGAAAACTTCTGGACATGGGAGGAGGGCACGGGCTCTATTCTATTGCTTTTGCTAAAATGAACGAGCAGCTAAAAGCTTTTGTATTTGACCTTCCCCAGGTAACCATAAAGACGAAGCAATACATTGAAAAATACGGGGCTTCCAATGTGAACGTAATTCCCGGTGATTTCTTTAAAGATGAACTCGGAACCGGGTACGACCTTATATTCTCATCCTTTAACCCTGGTGGCAAGGCTCCCGAACTTATTCCTAAAATTGCTTCAGCCCTGAACGATGGTGGGGTTTTCGTAACTCTGCAGGTCCCGGATGAAAATACGAAATCAGACCCTCTCTTCAGCCTGGACTGGAACCTTTGGACCTTTGAAGACACAAAGAAAGGTAGTACAGGATACTGCTTCGAAAATAGCGTGCCCTTCAATGAATATATCGGGATGCTGGGAGACTACGGACTTGAAGTCTTCAGGACCCTGGACATGAAAGAGGGGTCAAGAATGGTTTTTGCAAAAAAAGCAGGAGTGAACTCAGGGGCGGATGAACAGGAGTAAGAGCCTGATATTGAGTGGATTATTGAGAGGGAAAAAAGTCAGGGACGAAAAAGGGTTATGATTATGAATCTGCTTAAAATCAATGATCTTAAATGCCACTATCTAACTGACGTTGATACCATTAAGGCTGTTGATGGTATTTCTTTTGAGATTAAAGAAGGAGAAATTCTGGGTATTGTTGGAGAATCCGGCAGTGGTAAGACCACCGTTGCCCTCGTGATTATGGGGCTATTACCGGAAAATACAGCTATTTCCGGGGAAATTCTTTACAGGGATGAGCTAATCTCATCTTTGCCTGAACCTGAAATGAACAAATTCAGATGGAAGGATATTGCAATAGTTTTTCAGAATAGCCTTGAGGTGCTGAACCCTGTTATGAAAGTGGGCATTCAGGCAATGGAACCGATGATAAAGCACCTTGATATCAGCCCTGAGAAAGCACAGAGTAAATGTGCGGATCTGTTCAGGACGGTTGGCCTTGATCCTAAATGGATGGATTCATATCCGCATCAGCTATCCGGAGGTATGAGGCAGAGGGTTCTTCTGGCGATGGCTCTTTCATGCGACCCGAAATTGCTGATTCTCGATGAAGTTACTTCTTCCCTTGATGCATTTACCCGTAAGGAAATCAGAGACCTTCTTGTCGACCTTCAGAAGAATAACAGGTATACGATGTTAATGATCTCTCATGATATCACTTTTGTATCTTCTGTGGCATCCAGGATTGCTGTTATGTATTCAGGAAGGGTTGTTGAAACCGGGCCTGTAAGGGATATTCTTGTATCTCCCCGTCATCCTTATACAAGGGGCCTTGTCCACTCGACCCCGGATATTTTTGTTTATAAAGATTTATGGGGAATTCCCGGCGATGCACCTGCAGGGGACGGATTTAAGGGCTGTCCTTTCAGCCCGAGATGTACACAAAAAATCGATATCTGCAGTAAAGTTTCCCCGGTTCTGACGCCGATAGGAGATGGAAGGGAAATTGCATGCCATAGAGGAGGTATAGCAGACGTTCTGGTGGCTAAAAACCTGCGTTTCAGATATCGTCTACCTAATAAAGAATATCTTCAGGCAGTTGATAATGTTAATCTGGAAGTGAGGGAAGGAGAGGTTCTTGCAATTGTCGGCCAGACTGGTTCGGGAAAGTCAACACTTGCACATATCCTTGCAAATGTAATTAGGCCCGAGTGTGGAGAGGTATTGTTTATGGGCAGGAATGTTGTCGGGGAAAGCTATGGAAGCAGGTTCAATGGCATTCAAATAGTATTCCAGGACCCATTCAATTCAACCAGCAACAGGTTTACTGTGCTTGATGCAATCAAGGAGCCTCTTTATATCAATAATATCGGGTCCAATGGAGATAGACTGCAAATGGTTAAAAGTGCCCTTGAACTTGTTCGTCTTCCCAGTACTGACAATTTCCTCAGCAAATATTGCGGTGAACTCAGCGGCGGGCAGAGGCAGAGAGTTGCACTTGCAAGAGCAATGGTTATGGAACCAAAACTTCTTATTGCCGATGAGATAACGTCGGCTCTGGATGTTTCAACCTCTGCAAATATATTGCGTCTGCTAAAGGGCCTTCAGAACAGGAGAGGGTTTGCAATGATATATATTTCACATGATCTTTCCCTGACACTGAAGATTGCTGACAGGATAGCCGTTATGAATTCCGGAAAGATTGTCGAGATGGGGAATTCCCACGACGTTATGCTCTCACCTTCTGATGAGTACACAAAAAGACTTGTGGGTTCAAGAATCGGACTGTGCTGTCATACTCA
Organism: Methanosarcina sp. A14; assembly: GCF_001729375.1. Classification (NCBI taxonomy): domain Archaea; kingdom Methanobacteriati; phylum Methanobacteriota; class Methanomicrobia; order Methanosarcinales; family Methanosarcinaceae; genus Methanosarcina; species Methanosarcina sp. A14. The sequence continues at coordinate 3,066 of NZ_LZPK01000139.1, forward strand.
TTAAGAATCATGATCTTTATTCGTATTTACAATTCGTAAATCGGTACAGTTTATTACATTGGGAGCACAGAGTGTCACGAATACCTCGTTCTTTACAGGCTGTTCAGCAATTATTGGTAGTAATAAAAAGTGCTAAAAAAAACAAATAAGATCTTTAAATCAAAAAAGAAGGGGTTCTTTTATTACTGAAGGTAATTGTCGGACAGCTTGTAAGATAGCGTCGTAAAAGTTCAAGATTACCTATAACTTGGTCAATTTTCACGGCATAATTATTAAATTATTTATTCTGTTATAAATTTGTAGAATTGAAGCTCGATGGCTATACATGATTGATTAGAAACTCCAGATCTTTACGACTCTCTCATCACTATATCCAAAATTTAATATATCCTTTAACACAGTTAAGATATGAAGTCCTTACCAATCTTTTTAATACTCATTTTCTTTCTCACGTCTACTGCTTCTGCAACAGTTACTGTATTCCCAACCCCTCTTGGTGCAGGAAATCCTCCAGCAACAGCCCGGGTAAACTGCTCCTGCGGGAATAGTTATATTGATTATACAGCGGTAGCAGTTTCAAGTGATCCACGAACAGTACAATTTAAGGATCTCTCAAAAGGTAATGAGACATATGTCAGATGGAACTTTGGAGATGGAACCTCTCTCGAAGGCACAAATATTACTCCATCACTAAAAAATCCGGTACATACGTTTTCAAAGAATGGCTATTATATTAGTTGTATGACCACCAGGAATAGTTGTTGTGGTCAGAAGTTATGGGTTCATATGACTATTATTATTACTGACGAAAACACGACAGTGCCTTTTAAAGCTCCAATTGCTACTTTTTCGGCAGCTCCAACTTCAGGAGAAGCTCCACTAAAGGTTCAGTTTACTGACAAAAGTACACCATTTCCATATACTGATAAGAATACAGGAATTTCAACTTCATGGAAATGGAGTTTTGGAGATAGCACATATTCAACAGTTCAATATCCTGCACACACTTACAGTAAAGCAGGGAACTATACTGTCAGCTTAACAGTAAAAAATGCTATGGGTAGTGACACTAAAACAATAAAGAACTATATTGTTGCAAACGAGTTGAAAGCTCCAGTTGCTGCTTTTTCGGCATCCCAAACTTCAGGGAAAGCACCTTTAACTGTAAAATTTACTGACAAGAGCGCAGGATCACCAGCTTCATGGAAATGGAGCTTTGGAGACGGTTCAAGTTCATTCGCTCAGAATCCAACGCATAAGTATTCAAAAGCAGGAAAATATACCGTTAGCTTAACAGTCAAGAATGCTAGAGGCAGTAATACAGTAACAAAAACATACTATATAACAGTGATAGATAAACCTACTGCTGCATTCTCTGCGTCTCCACCTTCAGGAAAAACACCTTTAACTGTAAAATTTACTGACACGAGCACAGGCTTTCACTAAAACTC
>NZ_LZPK01000140.1:0-5149 GCF_001729375.1 Methanosarcina sp. A14
TTTTTCCTGTTTCTGTTTCTTATTTTGTATTATTTTCTACTGTTTTTTGAGTTGTTGTATTTTTTCCTGCTTCTGTTCCTGTTTCTGATTTAGTATTATTTTCTACTGTTTTTTGAGTTGTTGTATTTTTTTCTGTTTCTGATTTAGTACTATTTTCCACTTTTTCTTTTGTTTCTGTACTTTTTCCTGTTCCTGTTTCTAATTTAGTATTATTTTCTCCTGTTTCTTGATTTTCCTTACTTTTGTTTTCTCCTACTTTTTGTTCAAGATTTTCTTCATCTTCTATGCAGTAAGAGCATTTATCGGTATAATTTTTGTCACTTTTTGTGCAGGAAGAATAATCATCTTTTGTATTGTTATCTTCATCATTTTCCATGCAGTCAAAGCAATTAACTTCGGTATAATTTTCGTCTACTATATAATACAAATAATTATCTTCTGTCTCGTTACTTACTCCAATGTTTGACTCATGTACTACTTTGTCTCTTGCCTGGCTGTTGGTTTGGCTTCCCGCTCCTGTAGCTGATATTGAAATTACTGAAAAAATTAGAACCAGAGTAATGAAGATTAATCTCCACTTTCTGCTAAATATTTCATTATAAATTCCTGTTTTTTTCTTCAATCAGTGCACCCCTTAATTATCCTCTTTTCTGCTTAAATTTGAGTTTTTACGTTTCTTTATGCATTTTATATGTGATTTTAAGTTTTATTTTGGCATGATTTATTATTCTGTAAATTTATTAAGATAAATCTCCTTTATTACAAAGATTTTAAAAAATTTTTAAAACAATTTTAATATTTTTTGATAAATATCTTCTGTAAACGTCTTTTCATTTTTCAAATTTTTTTATTCTTTAACAGCACAGTGGTAACAATGTTTCTTTACGCGTTTTTATGTGTGATTTTAAGTTTATTTTAGCATGATTTGTTATTCTGCAAATTTATTACGATAATTTTTTTTATTACAAAGATTTTAAGGGAATTTTAAAATGATTTTAATATTTTTAGATAAATATCTTCTGTAAACGTCTTTTCATTTTTCAAATTTCTTCATCTTTGAATTATATAGTATTAATAATAATATTATTAGGAGTCCTGAGTTTACCTATCTTGACTTTTCATTACTTAAACTCTTCTTTCTTGATTCAAACTTCCATAGTAAATTTTCCTTTTGGCTCTGATCTGGGTTAAAAAGAAATTTTACTTTCAGATTTAGGTTTTCTACAGATCACTGGTTGACCTGCTGGTGAATGTCTCCAATAATCATATTTTCTGTAATAATTTCATAGACACTGGGGCAACTGTCTCAGACAAGGCAATAGATACCAAACTTTTAGTTATCATAACAGAGCTTTCAGTTTTATTATATTGGCACAGGTGGCGAGTAATAAATACTCCAATCTTCGAGGCTGCCAACAATTCAATTTCAGGGTAAAAACATCTAAAAACAGGGCACATACTAATTTAAATTGAAATGTACTATTTATTAGAAATTGTGATTCTTGAAACTATTTACCTATTTAATTTGCTATTTATAATCATATATGAAATCCTATAGTCATAAATGAGTAAAAATAAAGAAACCTGCTGATCTAATCCACCAGTTTTTCTTATGGTGTTATCTGGTTACAGCTTGAGTAACTCTTTATTTTTAGTTTATACTAAAAAGGATTTTAAATTCTTCAAAAAAATCAGTGCCAGAGCTAAGTGTAAAAAGTGGTGATGTCCAATGAATTATATAAGAAATGTTTACATAAAAAAAATTTGCCCTGTTTGTGGAAATGAATTTATTGTCTTGAAAAACATAGAGAAAAAAGCTGTTTACTGCACTCTTCACTGCCTCTCAGTATCCGAAAATGAGCGGATTAACAGTGTTTCTCCATTAATATCTACGTAATACAGGAGGACTATAGTATCAGGACTTGAATTATAATCTACGAGCAAGTATTCGAATTCAGACTAAAAAGTCTATATAAAATTCAAGACATTAATCAGAAATCTACAACAAGAATTCTGGAATCTAAAACTTAATTGGAAAATTAAATATAAACTTCAATTAACGGATTCCACTTAACTTTTAAAATATTTTTAAACTAGCCTATTATAATTTACAAGCTCGCATATAATATCTAGCATAATAGTTTGCATATAATATTGTACACTAATATAATATTGTACACTAATATCTGTCTACACTCTGTTATAATCACTCTATTAAAGATAAATAGTGATACTATCTATTACTCACAGGCCAGTTTATATAACGTACATCAAGTTGGTCTATCAGTTTTTGCTGGCATAAGTACAGCTGGTATTCTGTCGACTGTAATCCCATATTTTAAATCTTCGATTGAGGAAATATAAGCTCGAACTCTTTTCTCTATTTATTCTTGTTCTCTCTTGCAATGGATTCTTCTTTCTGAATTCTCTTCTCGCCCTGCAAAGGCTTTATATATTAGATCTGCTATGTAAAGGCAAAGTACATGCGAGATGAAAATTCACGCATTTTAGTGCTTGAAATTATCTAATCAGATCAATGTGATGCTTAATGCTAACATCCTGGAAGTTTCCGGGAGATAAGGTTTTCTACCGTGCTTTACGGAAGATTTCCTGCATTGAAGATAAATCCAGTGAGAAAAGTCGGATCAACATGAGTGTTAAAGGGCCAATGCTTTGAAACGCCCGCTTTTGGCGTCCTGAGACGCCTATAATCGCACGAAGCTGTTCAGGTTTTCGATGAGTTGCGGTTGCAGTTACTGAATACTGAAGTTTCAAATCAGGGAACTGAATTTAAAATCAGGTTACCACATACTGAAGTTTCAAATCAGACTACTGAATGTTTCAAATCAGAGCCGGATGCCTGGATTTGGGTCTGCCAGGATCGTAAAATCGATCCTAAGAGTATGCTCCTGCTAGACAAGCTGGGAAGAGGATCGGATATTGCAGATGCCTGAAGGAATTAGGGTACCGGGAGCATAAAGCTCTGGTCTGCTCGAGGCATATGTGCCAGGCAGGTCTGAAAGACATCCCTCCCCACCTGGTAGCGTTCGGGGAATCCAGTGTATTTTTTCTTTTGCCACTCACGTTGGGCCGACCGGAGGGGCTGGCATTTCAATTGAAATTTACGGAGTAGAAATATGGCAAGCATACACCGACCAAAACGAGGTTCCCTCGCATTTAGTCCACGTAAAAGGGCAAAGAGCCACATTCCACGGTTCAGAGCCTGGCCGGAGGCTACAGGTGAACCAAGGCTACAGGGTTTTGCAGGGTACAAGGTGGGCATGACCCACGTGATCATGGTTGATGACATAAAGAACAGCCTTACCCAGGGTATGGAAATCTCCGTACCCGTAACTGTCATCGAAACTCCCGCAATAAGGGTAGCAGCCATCCGGGCTTATGCAGAAGATACCACCGGAGAAAAGGCAATCGCTGAGGTCTGGGCAGCAGACCTTGATCCTGAACTCAAACGCAGGATCCCTGTACCAAAAGGAGAGAATATGGCTGAAACCCTTGGGAATATCGGTAAAATGATCGAAGACGGAAAGGTAAGCGATATCAAGGCAGTTACTTATACTCTGCCAAAGAGCCTTACCGGGGTTCCCAAAAAGACTCCAGATATCATGGAGTCTGGAATTAGCGCTCGGGATCTCAACACCAAGTTCGAGTACGCAAAATCAATCCTCGGTACCCTTGTAAGCATAACCGATGTTTTTAAGACCGGAACACTTGTTGACACAGCTGCAATTACTATCGGAAAAGGGACTCAGGGTCCTGCCAAGCGCTGGGGCACCCAGCTTATGAAAGGCAAGCACTCCAGACAGGGCAGTCTCAGGCAGATCGGTACTCTTGGTGGCTTCGGCCTTCGCCGTGTATCCTGGAGAGTCCCGCAGATGGGTCAGACAGGATATCACCAGAGAACTGAGTTCAATAAGCGCATTCTTAAGATTGGATCTGATGGGGAAGAAGTCACTCCAGAAGGCGGCTTCATCAATTATGGCCTTGTCCGTGGGGATTATGTGCTGATTAAAGGCAGCGTTCCAGGACCTTCAAAAAGGCTTATCAGACTCAGAGACCCTATCAGGGCAAAGAAAGCCGACCTTGGCGAACCAAATATCCTTCACATAAGCAGGGAATCCAAGCAGGGGTGAAGTGAAATGGCTACAGCAAAAACAATAGACCTTACAGGGAAGGTTGTCAGGGAGATTGAGCTTCCAGACGTCTTTGATGTGGATTACCGACCTGACCTGATTAAAAAGGCAGTGCTTGCGGCACAGGCAAACAGGCTTCAACCCTACGGTCCCCGTCTCTATGCAGGCATGGAAACTTCCGCAAGAGGTTGGGGTTCAGGGCGAGGTGCGTCCCATATTCCGAGGCTCGTAAACAGCAGCAGAGCTGCAAGAGTCCCGCATGCAAGAGGCGGAAGAAGAGCTCACCCACCAAAACCGGAAGCCGACAGAAGCGAGAAAGTCAACACCAAAGAACGCCGCTATGCAATCCGCTCTGCAATCGCAGCAACCAGGGATCCGACTCTCGTGAGCCTGAGAGGCCACATCTTTGAAGCCGAGCTTCCGATTGTTACGGAAAACGCTCTTGAGGACCTGGACAAGACAAAGCAGGTAATAGAATTCCTGCAGGCTATAGGAGTCTACGAAGACGTGCTCAGGGCAAAATATGGAAGACACATCAGAGCCGGCCGCGGAAAGCTCAGAGGTAGGAAATACAAGCACAAAAAGAGCGTCCTTATTGTTGTTGCAGGGGAAAGCGCCCCTATCCTGAAGGCTGCAAGAAACCTCTCAGGGGTAGATGTTGTAACAGTGGATTCACTGAATGCTGAACTGCTCGCACCTGGCACTCACGCAGGGCGCCTTACTATCTGGACAGAATCCGCAGTTGAAAAACTGGAAGGTGCATTCCAATGAGTTCCATTAATTATCCTTTTGTTACTGAAAAAGCGATGATGTTGCTTGATGAAAACAAGCTCCAGTTTATCGTGGATACCAGGTCAAACAAAAAGCAGATCGTAGTAAATGTTGAAAAACTGTACGGGTTCAAAGTAAAGTCCGTGCGAACCATGACCACCATGAAGGGCACGAAAAAAGCAATCCTGACATTCGAAGATCCTGAATCGGCACACGAGATTGCACCT
>NZ_LZPK01000141.1:0-4298 GCF_001729375.1 Methanosarcina sp. A14
TTGCTTTTTTACTGTAATTGATTTTTTACTGTAATTGATTTTGTTTCTCAACTGTGTAAGTCCTAAAATCATTGATATTTAAGTGAATCTATAGGTTTCATTTTTGAGGCTTTCAATGCCGGGTAAACTCCACCGGTAAGACTGGTAATGATTCCAAATCCAATGCTTCCAACTATATACAAAAAGACACCTCGATCAAACAACGAAGATACATCTTTTAATATTAAATCTGTTATAACAAATACTACACCTAAGCTTAATATTCCCCCAATGAAGCTGGCTATTATTCCAAGAATAAGAGACTCTAAAACAAACATTTTCATTATATCCTTCTTAGATGCTCCGACAGCTTTCATTATACCTATTTCTTTTGTCCTTTCTGTAACTGACATTAACATTATATTTAGAATACTTACACTGGCAACAACTAGAGAAATAGAACCAATTCCCATCAAAAATAGAGAAACATATCTCAAAGCGTCTTCAACACCACTTAACATATTTTTTACTGAAGACAAAAAAACCTTGTCATCTTTCTTATTGAGCATTTTTTTAACTGAATTTTCCACGCTGTCTACATCATCAACATTTTTAGCTTTAACTATCACAAAATCATATTCATTATTGTTGTCAGTAAATATTTTGTTGTAAACTTCGGGGTTAACAAAAATTGAATTATCCACACTAACGTCAGGACTCATACCTCGCTTTTTGAGAATACCAGTTACTTTCAACTTTGTATCTTCTAATGTTACTTTCCCACCCACTTTTATATCCAGAAAGTTTGCAAGTTCCTGCCCTATTACACAACCTGTGGAGCTACTTTTGAGCATTTTTCCATTATCTATCTCAGCCAGAGTAGTCAAATCTTCATTTCCAACTCCATATACAGCACCATACATTGATTTGTCTTTGTATTCTATTTTAGTACCTGAGGAATAGATAGGCAAGACACTTTCAATCCCACTAATTTTATCTAGTTGTTTTACCTGGTTTTCGGTGATAGATGTTTCTCCACCTGCCGGATAGACTACTATCTCATTATTATAGTCTTCAAAGGAATTAGAAACAGAAACTTTCAGACAATTTCCAAGAATTCCCATCGATGATATCGCAAAGACCCCGATAATTATTCCGATTGCTGCAAGAATAGTACGTACAACTCTTCTCTCCAAATTCCTTTTTGCAAGTTGAATATAAATATTGCCAGGCTGCTTAACTATTTTCATTGGATATTTCACCATCAATGAGTTTTACGTTTCTATTTGAATAATGCATAAGTGTTGGATCATGTGTTACTACAACCAATGTTGTTCCATTGAGATTAAGAAACCTTAGTAATTCCATGATTTCTCTTCCCGTTTTTGTATCTAGATTGCCTGTTGGTTCATCTGCAAGAAGTAGAGACGGAGAATTAGCAAGAGCCCTGGCTATTGCTACTCTTTGTTGTTGTCCGCCTGAAAGCTCGTAAGGTTTATGAGTTGCATACTTTGAATCAAGATTTACCTTTTCTAACAACGATAATGCTTTTTTTTGTCGCGTTACTTCCGAAACTTTACTAAATACCATCGGTAATTCAATATTTTCCAATGCTGTAAGAGTCGGGATTAAATTGAATTGTTGAAAAATAAATCCAATGTTACTTCTACGAATAGCTGTCAATTGTTCATCATCAAGTTTTGAGATATCAATATTATTTATTTTTATAATCCCTTTTGTTGGAGTATCAAGGCACCCTATGAGATTAAGAAGAGTAGATTTTCCTGAGCCAGACGCACCCATAATCGTGAGGAAATCTCCTTTTTTAATCGAAAGATTCACGCCTTTAAGTGCATGAATATAATTTGGGCCGAGAGCATATGTTTTTGCGATTTCCTGCAATTCTACAACTTGATCAGCCATAAAAACTCAACTCTCGCCTTCCCCTTTGTTCATCTTCTTTTGCTTTTTCCAGGAATATCCGATAATTCCGAAAACCGCAATACACATAATTATAATAATGGCTATAAGGAGAGGAGATGATGCCTTTTTGTCAGTTTGAAACGATGATTCTTTTGAATCTAAATATACAGATTTTGTAATTGATGTATAAGCATTGTCAGTACCTCTAAATTCAATTAATAAAGGGATCTCTGGAGTTCCGGGAGATACAAATGCTGATAACTCAAAGCTACTGAAATCATCCTTCTCAAGACTGCCTATAAAGTAACTTGGGTAGGGTTTTGTGGAGTTGATTCCTTTTGAATCAATTAAGGAAACCATGACGTTTTTCATATCAGTTAACCCAATATTGTTGATTTCTCCACTAACTGTGTATTTACTTCCCAGATTATTTACTTCGATGTTTGTTAAAGTCAGTGTTGGTTTCGAGATCACGTCTAGGTTTGTACTTGTTGTTTCACTCGTATGATGATTATCTCCGTTAAAATAGGATATCAAACATTTTATTTTTTTATTTCCTGGGCTTGACTTTACCGTATTTACTGTGAATTCAACGGTTGAGTTATTTCCTGCAGGAATAGTTCCGACAAAAATATTGGACGGATAAATAAGAACATCTTCACATGAAGGGCTTAAAATGACATCTTTAATATCGCTAGAACGTGGATTTATTACATCTACCGTAACAGTCGAAATTTCATTTATCATACTTGAAGGAAGATTCGAAAAAACAAGTTGTGCATTCCTGTCATCAATTTTTATTGGAATTTTATAATTTAAATCGTACATATCACTTCCCCCTATTAACTCAAAGTTCAGGAAGTGTGTGCCACTGGATGCTTCTTTTTTGACTTTAATGTTAAAAGTTAAATTTAGCGTATCTCCAGGTCCTATCAAGCCTATGTTTGAATAACCTTTATCCATTACTTCTATGTCATTGGTTCCTATAAGTGATGCACTAACAATATAGGCATTCATATCAAAGGTTTTACTATCCTCCTGTACGTAAACATCTCCAGTTGCCATATTCTTAAGGGATACGGTGACAGTTCCGTTATCTTCTGGAAAAAGGGAAAGAGGATCGGATTGGCAGGTTACTTGAACAGTTGGCCTTACAGTAGTATCACCCGCAACTGGAATTATAAGAAATATACACAGTATCGAAGTTGCTATTGATCTTATCATTGTTTTTCGTATCAAGTCAATCCTCCGATTAATGAATAAACCTGGTAGATAAGAGTCAGGCCTACAGGAACGCCGATAGTAAGGATAGCATTTTTTGTTGACATATTGCGTGCATGTACGAGTGCGAATACCCAAATGTTTGCAGACAATAAGAAACATAACATTACAAATGTTTCCGCTGCCAAAGAGAGAGGATTATTCACCAATGCTTGTGCGAAACTTTCTGAAAAAAGTTGAGGGTTTTGTGATGAGATCGGTACTGAGGGTAGTATGTAGTACATAACAACTAAATTTACAATCCCTGCAAGGATTTGTGGAGCAAACCCATAGCCTACAAACTCCAGAGTCCTTTTAAAAGAACCATCTGGATGAAATAAAAATGATATGAGGTAGAAAATCCCAGCCAATATGATCCAGTATAAGAATGTTCCAAAGAGACCCACAATGACACTACCTAACGTCACAGCAGTAGACAGAAAGGAATTTCCATCTAAAGGCAGGATTTCTTTCATTTTATTCATCATTAGAATACCTGAACCTATTTGAAGTATGGAAATAATAAGTACTATCAGTACAGGATATTTGAAACTGACCTTCTTTTTTGACTTTTCACTGAAAAACAAATTTGGATTAAATAATAGCTCTTTCATACTTTATCTCCTAAAGTAAATATAATTAAGCTAACTAGAAAATTTATATTCATAATTGAATTATTCAATTCCATATTTAGTGTCAATTTGGCAAGTTTGATATTTTTGGCCAAGAGTTCATCCTTTGTTGAAATGAAAATGAAATGAGAATAATTGTATTAGCTTGAAAGAACAGGTTTTCCAGGTTCCTTTCTTTAATCAGGTTTTTCGATTTCGATCATGTTTACTCCGGCTCTTTAATCAGGTTTTTCAACTTCGATTATGTTTACTCCGGCTGCATTCATCAAATCTTTCTCAGTGAACTTACCTGTTCAGAGAAAAGCTATTGAGACTGCTTTCCAGGAGGTTTCAAAGTTATTTGTGAAACTCGACATTATAACGCCTGCTTTGAATCAGGCTCTATATTCAATTAATTTCACTGTCAAGAGTTCTAAGTAAACATATTAATGTTGACTATATATAGATATCCGTTCAGAAACTTTTTGTAATATTTGTCTTGAATATATTTATCCTTTTGGAGAA
>NZ_LZPK01000142.1:0-10650 GCF_001729375.1 Methanosarcina sp. A14
GAGACTAAGTTTATGAAACTAAATATGAGACTAAGTTTATTTGAATCCACTCTTCATGTATGTAATTTTTGCTAGCTCGAGATTTCCAACAAAAATAAGTATGAAGCAATAAGTATGAAGCAAAAAAGTCTTGTTTAAAATGCTTTGTCAAAAAGATTTCAAACCGGTAACGCTTGCAGATTGGGCTTTTTTTGAGCGCCATTACGCAATCTACCCGCAAACCCACAGCGACAATACTTTCACGAATATGATCTGCTGGAATCATTTCATGCATTACCGGTATGCATACGTGAAAGGAAATGTAATTCTAGCGTGCACTGCCGCAGGAATAAGCCGCCTACATCCGCCTATAGGCCCCCGTGATCCTGAACTCATGCGGGAGGTAATACGGCTGGCGCTGGACATAGGCGACGACAATAAACCCCTTATGCTCATCGACCCTGAGACTGCAAAATGGATGAAGAAAATAGATCCTGCCCTTATGTTGGTTCCGGACCTTAACCATTTTGAGTATGTGTACCGTGCTCTCGACCTTGCTAAACTTCCTGGAAAGAAATACCTCAAAATCCGCAGCCAGCTTAACAAATTCCGGAAAAATTACCGGCACACTGTCGAGCCAATAACCCCAGAAAATCGAGAAGAAATAATGGAGTTCCTGGTAAAGTGGTGTGAGAGCAAAAGGTGCAAGAACAATTTCACCCTTGCCCACGAAATAGAAGCATGTTCCTACGCAATCGAGCACTTAACCGAACTGCACCTGCGAGGTCTTTTGATAAGGGTAGGTTCAAAGATAGGTGCCATCTCTCTTTTTGAGCGTCTCAACGCTAATACAGCGTTAATCCATTTTGAGAAAGGGCTAACTGAGTATGAAGGAATATACAAGGTAATCAATGCCGAAACCGCAGCAGTTCTTGCCAGCGAGGTGGAGTATATCAACCGGGAAAGCGATCTCGGTGTCAGTGGACTTCGAGAAGCAAAGCTGAGATATCATCCGCACCACATGGTAGAGGTATATTCGCTCAAACAACAAACCTGCTTTCCATTTCATGAGTATGCACTCTAACATACCAGCATGTGAACTACCTCTAAGCCAAGTTTAGGTATCCTTGGAGCAAGTATGTCTTTCACAAAAAAAGAGATAAAACAACATCTCAAAAAGAGAAGAAATCTTAAAAAGAACGGAATCCATTTACTTTTTGAACTTAAAAAGGATCAATCTATTAGAGCTTAAATTCAAGTGAATTTTATGTGATTAAAATTTAAGATTCATTAAAAGATATAGTCCCATATTTGTGCTGATTTACCTTTTATTGTCGAAATTTTTAAGAAATAGATATAAGAGGATAATAATAAAAATTATTGTGTATCTTTCAGGGATTCCTAATTCAGTGAAACTCTTGAATAGTAATGTAGGAGACATGTTATTTTCCAAATTTTTTATAAATTAGATATAAAACACATATAAAAATAATAAAAAATATAATATCGATTACAGGGATTCAAAACAAAGTTACGACACTGGAGCTTATTGTTGACATGCTTTTAAAATTGTTTTAAATAATTATAAAATTTTGCACAGGCTACGCATAGGAAAATTAAAAGTAACTTTTCAGTTGTTCTTGCAAAAACTCAGGTCCCTGCGAACCAATACAATTAATTTTTCCTTGCTTTTTTTGTTTAAAGGTATTCTTCAAAAAGAAATCTTATCATGGGCTGTGCTAAATATTTGTGACCAATAATTGTATTTTTCAAGTTTGTGTTTTCTGTTTCAAACAGATCAAGGAGAGATATAGAATCAAAGTTTTGCTGGCATATCCCGCTGCAAGCAACAGGCATCTTCGCGTCACCATTCCAAATAACTCATACAAAATAGCGGAGAACTTTATTAAAAATCTTGTTTTTATTTTTTATTTCGTATTAGAAACTCATTTCAAAATATTATTTTTTAATATCCAAGTTTTAACATGAGAACATTTAAAATTTATAAAGTAGTTTTAGGTGTAATGACAACTTGGGAGATTGATATGTGAAAACACTATATGAACCATAACATCATTGCGCCTTATTCAAATAATTATTTTTTGGAAGTTGACACTGTTGAAAAATACATATAGAAAATTTTCAATTATTTTGAATATATATTACTAAAAAATTCCAGACTTTATGCTGGAAGATACAAGAAAGGAGAAATAAAATGAAAACCTCGTCCTCAAATAGACATCAGGAATTTGCCAGACTCATGACTAAATATCTTGAAAAACAGGATGTGAATCAACGCTTTCATCTAGAAGGTCCCGGCACCAATTCGTTAGCTGCCTGGTTCCTGGGGCCAAAAGCTGAAAACCAGACTTTGTTTTCGGACCTCATATTAAAAGGAATTGATGCTAACTGCAAAGATAGAATTGGGTATTTTCCAAACGATCCTCCTTATGTTACGCCTGAAAGAAAAGACGAAGAATATTATCAAAGCGTAGACAAGCTAGAAACTGAGTACCAAAAACTTCTGGACAACCTGAAAGGCTCTGTTCCTTTTTCCAGTTATCGTTATCAAGCTCACATGAATTGGGACTTAACCATTCCGGGAATGCTGGGGTACTTTGCAGCCATGCTCTATAATCAGAACAATGTTGCACTGGAGGCTTCTCCGGTAACATCTCAACTTGAAGCGTTGGTAGGAGATGACCTCTGCAAAATGCTGGGGTTCTCGATACCTCAAAATGTAAACTCCGGTATCATATCTTCTCAAAAATCTTCTGTAGAAATAAGACCATGGGGTCATATTACCTGTGATGGCTCGGTCGCTAATCTGGAAGCAATGTGGGCCGCACGAAATCTAAAATACTATCCTCTTTCAGTAGTTGCAGCTCTAAGAAACGAAAAAATTCTTGAGCCGGCGAAAAATATGACCGTTCCTTTAAACGATGGTAGCAGGGCTCAATTAATTAAATTGGATACATGGATACTTCTTAACCTCAATATTGATGTTATACTTAACCTGACCACGCGAATGGAAAATGAGTACGGGATCTCTTCTCAGGATATTACCAATGCTCTGGATCCGTACCTGCTTCAAAGTATGGGTTTTGCTTCCTTCAGCAGAGAATTTGTAAGCGGTTTTCTCGAGCCTGTCGTAATGGGCTGTTCTACAAAACACTATTCCTGGCCTAAGAATGCAGCTGTTCTGGGTATCGGAAAAGACAACTTTATAAATATTAGCATAGATATGAATGCCAGGATGGATGTCAAACACCTGCGTACAGAGCTGGACAGGTGTTTAGAAAGAAGGCAGCCGGTAATTATGGTTGTGGTGGTTCTGGGTTCCACAGAAGAAAGTGCAGTCGATCCTCTATCCGAAGTGCTTTCGACACGCGAAGAGTATAGGAAGGCCGGACTGGAATTTGTAGTACACGTTGATGCCGCCTGGGGTGGATATTTTGCCAGCCTTCTTAGAAAGCCGGAGAATAACATTGCCAGAAAAACTAACAATAACAATCTACAGGATACCCCTGTATTGCAGCTAAGCGAATACGTTACAGAACAATACAAAGCTCTACCTGCTGCAGACTCAATAACAATAGATCCCCATAAAGCTGGTTATATTCCTTATCCAGCCGGAGGGCTCTGCTATCGCAATTCGTGTATGCGAAACCTGGTGGCTTTTCTGGCACCGGAAGTATATCATAGCGACAGTCTTGATGCAAGTATGGGAATATATGGAATTGAAGGCTCAAAACCTGGGGCAGCAGCGGCTGGAGTGTATCTAAGTCATCGTATTATTCGCCCTGATCAAAGCGGTTATGGGCAAATCCTCGGAAAAGCGCTTTTTAACAGCAAGAGGTTTTATGCAGCAATTGTTACTATGGCAGAACCGGATGACCCATTTATTGTTGTTCCGGTACAACAGATACCAGCTGAAAAACAAGGTAAAAGCCAAAAGGAAATTGAACAACAGCTAGAATACATTCGGGAAAACATTGCCAACAAAGAAAATGATGATCTGGTTAATGATCCTGAAGCTATGTCCTTGTTAAAGGAATTGGGCTCTGACCAAATCATAATTACCTATGCCTTTAATTTCAAAAACAAGGATGGAAAACTCAATACAGACCCTGTTTTGGTTAACAACTTCAATAAAGCGATTTTTAAGAAACTAAGTCTTTCCGCGGATCCGGATCAGACACAAAAGACTCCTTTGATTATCACAACTTCCGAATTTGATCCGGAGGCCTATGGAGAGAATTTTGTGAGAAACTTCATGGCACGCCTGGGTGTGAATCATGACAGTCTGCTCACGATGAACTTCATTTCTTCTACAACCATGAGTCCCTGGCTTACAGCAACAAGGGATGGGAACTTTATCCCGACGCTAATTAAGGATTTTAGAGAAGCTATTCTTACGACAGTTAGCGATTTCACTGAACAATAAATACATTAGGAGAAATACCTCAAAGCTGACGGTACTGTGAATTCAGTGATGTTAATTTAACGATTTGAAAAACTAAGGTTCTACATAAGAAAGAATCAAAAAGAAAGTTGAAGGATGGCTGAAAAAACATAAGAAGGGTTGAAAAAGAGTTAATAAAAGTTGAAAAAAGAGTTAAATGAGAGAAGAATCGAAAAAATTCATTCTTCCGTTTTCTTATTCTCAAAAGCCTCCTTTACGATTTTCAAAGCACAGAGATCCCCGCACATCGAACAGGTATCGCTTTCAGTTTTTCGGGCATCCCGGATTTTGCGGGCCCTGTTGCCATCGATTGCCAGTTCGAACTGTTTTTCCCAGTCAAGGTCCCTGCGGGCATATGCCATAGCAAGATCCTTTTCCCAGGCGCGTTCTCTCGGGCCTTCTTTTATAAGGTCAATAGTGTGGGCTGCAACCTTTGTTACGAGCAGACCTTCTTTTATATCCTCAAGGGCTGGAAGAGCAAGGTGTTCCGAGGGAGTTACCATGCAGAGGAAATCCGTACCGTACATCCCTGCAACTGCGCCTCCTATTGCACCTGTAATGTGGTCAAAGCCGGGAGCAATATCAGTCACAAGCGGGCCCAGAAGATAGAGAGGAGCACCATTACAGAGCTCTTTCATGCCCCTAACGCTGAGTTCGATTTCGTTCAAAGGCACATGGCCGGGACCTTCTACAAAAGTCTGGACATTGGCAGCCCTTGCCCGCTTTACGAGTTCACCAAGCGTGATAAATTCCATGAACTTCGGGCGGTCAGAGGCATCGGCAATGCAGCCGGGACGCATGCCGTCTCCAAGGCTCAGAGTCATATCATATTCTTTTGCGATTTCAAGTAGATAATCAAATTCGGCATAGAAAGGATTGTCTTCTCCGTTATGCAGCATCCAGGCAAGGGTAAAAGAGCCTCCACGGCTCACGACATTCATGATCCTGTCGCTCTGGCGCAGCCGCTCAAGTGAGTTTAAGTTAACCCCGGCGTGCACGGTCACAAAGTCGACTCCCTGTTTGGCATGTTTCCGGACGGCGTTGAACATATCATCCGAAGTCATTTCCACAACAACTTTCCTGGAAGCTGCAGCCTGGTAGATTGGAACCGTCCCGACTGGAATGTTAACGGATTTCAGGATTCGAGTGCGAATTTCATCAAGATTTCCGCCTGTAGAAAGATCCATTACGGCATGAGCACCGAAAGTTTCGGCTGCCTTTGCTTTTTCAACTTCGGCATCAATGTCTATATAATCTCTCGATGTTCCTACATTGGCATTGATCTTTGTGCTCATGTACTTGCCAATACCTATAGGAAGGGTCTCTCGCCTGTTATTTACGGGGATAGCGATTAGCCCTTTTACCACGCAGGAGCGGACAGTCTCAGCGTCTATTCCTTCAGCTTTTGCCACGGCTTCTATAGAGGGGGTGACGATTCCCTTCTTTGCATCTTCCATTAGTGTCATTGTTACTCCAGACTGCAGGTTAATGAGACAATTATAATATTATATTAATTAATAGATATCAATAAAAAAATGTCAAATAACAGCAATATCATTGACTGTAACTAACCGACATTTCATAAGCATATTATAAGGTTGACCAGAATAATAAGGATAAAGATAAATCCAGTACTTATATCTTGCAGACTAGAACAGACAACTCATATATATCTTTTCACATATCTTTTCACGTCTGGTAAGTCATATAATATGTATAAGCAAACAAATATATAAATAATGTATGTATATTATTTAGAGCATGCGCAGAAAGAAAACCACGGAAACTGTTTTTAAGTAAAGGCTTTTACAGCTTACTGATATAATTGAATCTGACCAGTAAAATAATTGAATTTAGCCAGTAAAATAATTGAATCTGACCAGTAAAATGATTGAACCTAACCAGTAAAATGATTGAACCTAACCAGTAAGATTAAGCCGATGCACATAAAAGAAACGAGAAAAAGAAGGGAAATCTTTCAGGTGCATTTCCTGATTCACTTTATTATGTGTTTCAATTAGCTTCATTATGCGTTTCCTTACACATTTCTTATTAATACTATTTTAGATCCCAATATAATCTCAAGAACGGAATCAGGGTATTTTATATGACAGTTGTCGCATTTGCAGAAAAGAATAAGGCAGCATCCCAGATTGCCAGCATCCTGGGCGAGGGGGAAGTTGAGAGGATAACAGTTGAAGGGCTGCCTGTATACGAATTCAAGTGGAAAGGTGAAGAGTGGCTGGTAATGGGACTTTCCGGGCATATTATGAATTATGACTTTCCGGAACAGTATAATAAATGGAGGGAAGTAAATCCGGGTGTGCTTCTTGAAGTCGACCCGCAAAAACTTGTAACTCGAACTGATTACGCTGCTGCAGTAAAAAATCTGGCAAAAAGAGCAAACAAGATCGTCCTTGCCTGCGACTATGACAGGGAAGGAGAAAACATAGGATTTGAAGCCAAGACACTTGCAGAGGAAGTAACAAATGTGCCGGTTGAAAGGGCACGTTTTTCGTCTCTCTCCCCAAAGGAGGTAAAAAAAGCTTTTGAAAGCCTGATAGACCCGGACTACAACATGGCAATGGCTGCAGAAGCCAGACAGATTCTGGACCTTAAAATGGGAGCAGCTTTCACCCGCTTTGTCACGCTTTCGGTCAGGGAGAGAGCAAGAACAAAAGATATACTTTCTATCGGTCCCTGCCAGACGCCTACCTGCGGGTTTGTATACGAAAGAGAAAAGGCAATCCGGGCTTTTCAGGCAAAGGACTTCTGGAAGATAACGGCGATTTTCTCGGCAGGAAGTGGAAAAGAAAGGGAAAAAGAAGGAGAAAAAGAAGAAGGAAAAGAAAGAGAGAAAAAAAGAGGAAAAAAAGGAGGAAAAGAAAGAGGAGATTTTGAAGGTACTCACAGAGCAGGAAATATTCACGATAAAGAAAAAGCCGCTGAGATCTTCAAGCGGCTGAAAGGGGCAAAGGAAGGATTAGTTGCGAAAAAGACAGTAAAAGAAACAAAAACCAGCCCTCCTAATCCATTAAATACTACAGAATTCCTCAAAAGGGCCTCCAAGTTTCTCGGAATAAGCCCGGAACTTGCCCTTGAGGTTGCAGAACAGCTTTACCTTGCAGGGTTTACCAGCTACCCCAGGACCGAGACAAACAAATACGCTGACGACTTTGATTTCAAGTCCCTTGTCTTTGACTTTGCACGCCAGAAGGAGTACAAGCCTTTTGCAGAGTCTATCCTTATAGCCCCAATTGTCCCAAAAAACGGGGAAAAAGATGCACACGACCACCCCCCTATCCACCCAATCAGGGCGGCTTCAAGAGGAGAGGTTAGCTCTGCAGTAAATATCCCTCAGGCCCCTGCAGTCTATGACCTTATAGCAAGGCATTTCCTGGCAAACCTTATGCCTGCAGCCGTTTTCGAAAAAACGCACCTCCACCTGCTCGTAAATGAAGAGCCTTTTGACTCGTCCGGAACCGTGCTTAAGGATTCAGGCTGGCTTGAAGCCTATCCATTCGAAAATAAGAAGGATAAACTTCTCCCATTTGTAGAAGAAGGCCAGAAAGTAGGCATAAAAAAGCTCAGCAATACAAAGTCCAAAACCAGCCCGCCAAAAAAACTGACCGAAGCCGAACTTTTGACCCTTATGGACAAAAACGGGATAGGGACAAAGGCAACAGCTCCTACTCATATCGAAACAAACAAGAAGCGAGGGTATCTTGAGACAAAGGGAAAAACCATCTCTATTCTCGATACAGGTTTTACCCTTATGGATGGGCTCTCTCTGACCGTCCCGATTCTAGTAAAGCCGGAAATAAGGGCAAAGATCGAAGCCCTTATTCAGGAAGTCGAAGATGGAAAAAAAGAGTTTGAAGCTGCCCTTGAAGAAGGCACAGCCCTGATCAAGGAGATGTACGCCCAGCTTGAAGCAAATAAAAAGGAGCTGACTTCAAACATAGCAGGCACAATTAAGGATGAAGCTGCCCTTGAAGACAAGAAAAACTACATCGGAACCTGTAAGGTTTGCGGGCATGTGTTAAGAATTGTGCAGACGGATTCAGGCCGCTTTGTAGGTTGCACAGGCTATCCCGACTGCAGAAACTCGTATCCTCTGCCAAAAGCCGGGGCTTTGACCGTACTAAGGAGCAAGGAATGTAAAAAAGGAGGAGCAGCTGTCCTGAAAGTCGGAAACAAATATAACTGGGCTGTAGGCATAGGCCCCTGTTTTACCTGCGACCTTGAAAAAGAATGTTATCCCCCAGAAACGGTCGGCCCCTGTCCGGAATGTGATGGAAGCATGTTCCTGATAAACTTTAAAGACACACGATTCCTGGGCTGCACGAAACGCTGCGGATACACTCATTCAGTCCCCAAAACCGGAAAACTGACCCTGCTTGACAAGACCTGTGAAACCTGCGGCTGGAAGTTGTTCAGGTTAAAAGACGGCGACCGCCCTGAAGAAGAGTTCTGTATAAACCGGCGCTGCCCAGAAGGCAGAAAGTACTGGAAAAAACCAGGCAAAGGAGCCGAAACAAGGATCAAGGTAAAGGCTTCTGTAAGCCGCCCTGCAGCAAGTTCAGTAGCAAAACCGGCATCAAGTTCAGCGACAAGTTCAGCAGCAAGCCCAGAAGTAACCCAAGCAAAAAGAAAAACTTCAGAATTATCGGCTGCGGGCCTGAAAAAAAGTAAGTTAAAAACCTGAAATTCGGCAAGCAGAGAAGTCCAATTATTGTCTCGTCCAAGTCCTGTCCTTGGAGAGACAGCGCCTTTTTCATTACGTTCCGCTTCGCTCAAAAGGCTGAACTATAACGAAGAATGAAGATACTGAATTGAGCCAAGAAGGATAAATTTTAAGTTTCTGAATTTTCCTTTTTTCTGCGATTAGATAATTTAGAGTGGGTTTTTCACACTTCTACTGGTAGATAATCTGGAACCAAAAAGAGCCTTAGAAATACAATTAGAACAGTGAAGAAGAACAATTAGAACAGTAAAAATAAGAAATTCATATACTAAAAGAAACCAAGAAAGGAGATAAGAAAATCCTTTCGGATTTTCCCCTGCTTCTTGATATTAAACCAGAACGAATTACGCTGCTGCAGGTTCGGGTGCAGCGGATGTAGCAGGTGCAGGTGCTGCTTCAACCTGGGTTTTGCGGATTTCGACCCTGCGGAGCGGGTAGATGAACTTGGCCTGTCTGTAAATGGCTGCTGAGAGCCTGCCAAGGATTGCTTCCTGCATAAAGGTCTCGAAATCGGCTTCTGATGCACGCTTTGCGACGATGTTGACCATCATTTCCCTGATGGCTTTGATCTGACTTGAACGTGCTCTTTTGATGGTGAAGCAGGTAGGCTTTACACGGATGACATAGCCGTCTTTGGTTTTAACGTCGATATTCGCATCAATCCTGGAGGTCTGCCTCTTCACGATTGAGCGGATATAGTCGGTTGTAAGTTCGTGGCCCATGAGGTCGGTAGTTGCGACGTCTCCTACGACATTATTGATCCTGAGGATGACCTTAGTGTTATTCTTGGTCATATCGTTGGTAAGTTCCCCAACAGTGGTTTCAATATTGCGTCCTACAAGAAGAGAAGGATCTCCTGCCATAGTGTTACCGACAATAGCTCTATTTAAGTAAGCAGGAGCTTCAATATTATACCATTCCTTGGATTTCCATCCGTCAAGCTTTCTCTGTACTTTCTTTCTTGCCAAGTGATTCCTCCGAAGTAATGTTCCTTTTACGATTATTATGTTATTTCTAGTATCTTTGTTGAATTTTGTATGCTGCTGGTTTATCCTGCGGCCCTCAAGCCTTTCAGTTTCTTATTCAGGATGCTCGGATGAGTTTTTCCTTAATCAATGAGCATGAATGACCTTCAGAGCTTTTGCACAGACTTTGCGCTGCCAGGCGCAGTTTGTGGTGCTTTTTGCACTAGCGTTTCCCTTTCAAGATGAAACTTCCGAGCTTCAATAGGCTTCCGAACCTGGACCCGTCCCCTATATTCCGGCAACTACAGGCTCCTGATAATCAAAAAATATGATCCGGAAAATCGCCAGAAGATCTCAGAAATTAGCGGCATCTAACTAGTTAATGGCTCACTATACATATCATATCAGTATATAAACAAATCGGTTAGAAACACTTTCTGGCCATCTGCTAAAAAGTGAAAATAAAAAAGTTTAAAGAAAACTTTATGGAAAAA
>NZ_LZPK01000143.1:0-8364 GCF_001729375.1 Methanosarcina sp. A14
GAAAGTGCTATGAAAATTAGAAGAGTGGCAGTGACAGAATACTTAAGGAATCCCCAATACACGTTAAATTAATTCAAATATTTGAAAGTTTGGAAAAAACAATATGCTAGGAGCCAACTGCGTAACTCCTAACAATTTCATAATGCATCGGGGCAGCCCCTAACATCGTTAACAAGCGATAAGCTTATACATAAGAAGTTCTATTTTATGGTGCTTATTCCTTTTTAGATTTCAAAAACAATATGGGCTCGTGGTCTAGACGGTTATGACGTCGCCTTCACACGGCGGAGGTCCTGGATTCGAATTCCAGCGGGCCCACTTAATTATTCTTGTTTTTTGATTTAGAGGCATTATGAGTCTCCTTATATAGTGCTTTAACTCTTGTTTCTAGGACGAATTTTCGGATTATATTAGCGGTCCATGTTTAAACTTTGACTCAGCAGAACTGCAGAAAAATTTTTGTCAAAAAATAGTTTTAAATCTGGCAAGCAGTATATCCACATTGTTTACCAGATTTGATCAATCACTTTGCTAGTTAACCTGCTTTATCTCCTTCTATATAGGAACACGACAAGCAAACCGGCTATTCCATAAACCATATCAAAACCTGGAATGCCTGTTTTCCTTTCCTCTTCGGGTTCCGTATTAATTTTTGACCCTAGATTTACCTTATTTTTAGAGTTATCTAAATCGTCAGACTGTATTTCAGTTACAGTTTCTTCAGGAGAGGCACATGGTTTCCCTGTAATTGCAAAGAAAGAATACCCTGAAACATTGGCTGTAAAGTACAGGTACTCACTGTCTTCCCCTGAAAGGTTGACTTTTAGTTGTTCCCATGTTTTGTTGCTGTAACGGTTTAGTAGGACAGAAGCCTGATTTATCTTATTATCTTGAATCCAAGACTTTTCAACTTTGAAACAGATAGCGGGATTTTCTATGTTATCTGAGCTTGCAAACCCGCTGTTTCCTATCCAGACATTGAAGTACTTGTAGACCTCTCCTTCGGTCAGGTTAAAGGTAAGCGTGGATTTGTTTTTTAACTGTTCAACAATGGTTGTGGTCTTTCCAACGGTCTTCTTAGCATCGAAGCTCACAGATACAACACAGGTTGCATTATTTGTGAAATCAAACTTTATAGGATTGCCGTTTGTGATGAAAACCTTGCAGAGTTCCTTTACTTCAATATTCTTTGTAGGTTCTGGAGACACACTGCCTCCTCCGCCACCACCTGTTCCACCACTGCTCTTTCTGTCTACAATTATCTGAGCAGTTTTTGTATCAGTACCATTTGCATTGATTGCAGTCAGTTTAGCCGCGTAAGTTCCTGCAGAACCATACACATAAACAAAGCTTGATTTATCTGAGTCTTCGATTCCATCGCTGTTAACATCCCAACTCCTAGATGTTGAGTTTTTTGAAGTATCAGTAAAGAGAACTGTAAGGGGTGAGCATCCACCTGTCTGATTTACTGTAAAGTTTGCTGCAGGTAGTTTTGATTCCAGTTCTCTTTCCGAAATAGTGCACATGTAGATATCGGGATTTTCGTTACGATAGTCTGTCCATACTATTTTATCATCGTAAATAGCAGGACTAGCTTTATAAGATTCAACTGTGGTTATTTTCGTTTCTTTGAATCTGGAGATGTCAAACATATAGATATTGTAATTATCGGGCTCAATAACTTCCGCCTCATTATCTTCATGATAACTCTCCCATACTATTCTATTACCAAAAATAGAGGGATATCGCTGAATTAATTCATTGTTAGTTATTTGGGTTTCCTTGGAAGTAGAAAGGTCGTACATGTAGATGTCCCAATTTCCGTTACGTTTATCCATCCATACTATCCTGTCACCATAGATATCCGGGTGCTGCGCTAATCCACTCGTAGTAATTTGAGTCTCAGTATAAGTGGAGAGATTATACATGTAGATATTCCAGTAAGAAATGAGGTTACCATGCTTATCCCAGCTTTCTCCATTACGAGTGTCCTGCCAAACTATCCTGTCCCCATAGATAGCAGGCTGCTGCGATGATTTATTATTAGTGATCTGAGTTTCCGTGGAAGTGGAAAGATTATACATATAGATATCACAATTTCCATTTCGATAGTCTTCCCATACTATCTTATCACCGTAGATATCAGGACCGTACTGATCTGAGTTATTAGTTGTGATTCGAGTCTCTTTGGAAGTAGAGAGGTCGTACATGTAGATATTTCTTCCACTACGCATATCTATATACACTACTTTATCACGATATATATGAGGATCTCCTTTGGTTGAATCAAGATAGCTCATAACTTGGGTTTCTTTGAAAGTAGAGAGATTATACGTGTAAATATCTAATCCACTACGCCAATCCATCCAGACAATTTTATCACCATAAATATCAGGATTTGCTTGCATTGATTCATTAGTGGTAATCCGACTTTCCGTAAGAATTAATTGACCATCTACGCATTGTGCAGGAGATGCTATTACATTAGTTTGTTTTGAGGCAACACCTTTCGTGTTGCTTACTGTCAAGTTAACAGTATAGGTCCCTGGAACTGTATATACATAAACTGGATTTTTTTCTGTAGAGTCAACTATACTATCATTATTGAAATCCCATACCCTTGTTGTTGCATTTTGTGAAAGGTCAGTAAACATAACAGGAAAAGGAACATAGCCACTTGTAACATTTGTTTTAAAATATACTTTGGGAGGAGCTACAGCTTCCTGCACATCGATTTTTAGAGTTCTTGAGGAAGTGTCTTTTCCGTTACTTACTGTTAAGTTAACAACATATTTTCCTGCTTCATTGTATATGTGAACAGGGTTCTCTTCTACAGAGGATATTCCATCTCCAAAATCCCATTTCCGTGAAGTGAATAATCCAGTACTATTATCAGTAAAACTAACTTCCAATGGTGCAATTCCAGAGGTTGGAATTGCAGAGAAAGAAGCAAATGGGATGTTTGAAATAGTGGCCATATAGATATCATAATTTCTAGTACTCTGGTCGTAATTATCATTACGATTATCTGCCCACACTATTCTATCGCCGAAGATATCGGGTTTTATCTGATTTGATTTGTTGGTTGTGATCTGAACCTCCTTTGAAGTTGAAAGGTTGTACATGTAGATATCATACTTTTCATCTTCATCACGATCATCTTTCCAAACAATTCTATCGTCATAGATAGCAAAGTCTTCATTGGAAATAATACTATCATACTTAAGCGACCTATTGGTAGTAACCTGCGTTTCAGTAGAAGTGGAGAGATTATACATGTAGATATTCCAATTCCCATTGCGATATTCCTTCCACGCTATTCTATCACCATAGATGGCTGATTCTTTTTTATCAGTTCGACTTGTAGTTATCTGAACTTCCTTAGATGTGGAGATATTTTTCATGTAGATATTGTAGTCACCAGTGCGCATATCAATCCAAACAATTCTATCACCGTAAATACTAGGAGTAGATGCCAGTGAGCTGTTTGTGATCTGGATTATCTTGGACGTAGAGATATTATACATACAGATCCCTGATTCAAAAAGAGAGTCATTCTGCCATACTATTCTGTCTCCGTAGATTGCAGGAGGACACCACGATGCGCTAGATATATAAGTTTCTGTGGAAGTGGATATATCGTACATGTAGATATCACAGTTTCCACTCCGACGGGTATCCAGCCAAACGATCCTATTACCATAGATAGCAGGAGAGTACTTATCCGAGTTATTGGTGGTGATTTTAGTCTCTTTGGAAGTAGAGAGATCGTACATGTAAATATCCCAGTCTCCATTACGATTGTCAGACCATACTATTCTGTTGCCATGAATTGCAGGAGAATCCTGAAATGACTTATTTGTAGTGATCTGAGTTTCAGTTATAGTAAGTTTGCTTTCTACACCTTCTGTAGAAACGGCCAGTGTCGTAGATGAGACGGAAATTAAAAAAACGAAAACAAAGAATATTGAAAATAAATGTATCGAATACAACTTCCCCTTATTCTTCATTGATTTTCCCCTTCTTATCTTTCATTCTCTTTCAACATAATAAATATAATAATACAGATTACTTATTGATAACCTTTAAATCTTTTCATAACTTTTGACTTTATATTCCCTTAATCTGGGAATATTTGTTCAGGAGAATGGATTAAAGAGGATAAGAGTAAAAATAAGATCATGAAATCTCAATGATATTTACAAAATTGAATTTCAGGACTTACAGCTGAAATAAAGCTTTCACACGGCGGAGGTCCTGGATTCGAATTCCAGCGGGCCCACTTATTTTGTTCTTTTTTCTGATTCTTAGAACGCATAGAGTTTTTTCCATCTGTTCAACTTTTGCTTCAAGGTCAGATATTTCTTTGGGTTGTATAACATTAATCTTCCCATAAAATTCTTCATCGAGGGAAATTATGTATAAAGGCTTGCCGGTTGTATTCAATTTTGAATATATATCCAGTTTCTCCAACGTGATTCAATTCAGATTGAGGCAGCCTTATTAAAGTATATGATATATCTGGTTTTGCTTGCAGTTTTGTGAGCTTTGATTTTCTAAAACGTTTCATTTTTTGTCTCCATCATGTCAATAATTAGTCGTTAACTTTCATACAACTTTTAGTTTGTGTTGGGTAGGATAACAATTGAGTAAAAATTGAATAAATTTATGTTATACGTAAAATAATTTATTAAATATATTGTAACTATTCAGCCTATCAAAACATGTCTGATAATATTGATTCTAGTGAATACGAGGAATAAGAGAAACAACATATGAAAAAGAAAGAAACGAAGTCAATCGCTAACAGGTCAAGAAAATCGATTTATAGATATTTGCGTATTGAATCTTTATAAAGATAGTTATTGATTCTGTTTTATATAGGCTGAATAGTTAGGGGGAATTAGTATATACAGACATCATAAAAAATGGTTGAATATATCGATTGTATGACTAATAAAAAATATTATAAAAATATTTTATTATTAATTGAAATTTTTACGAAAGTAATATATATGTCTTTGAAAAAGTGGTAACTGAGTCAATTAAAAGAAATGGAATTTATAAGATGGAGAATATAAATATAGTCCTTTTTAGAAGGAGAGGCAATGATGGATAAAGCAGATGGAAATAATGTGAGCAAAATAAAGTCTACTATTCATGAGTTTCTTGAACTTTTTAGAGAAATACTTGGTACTGATACCTGTTATTTATACTTAATAAATGAAGAAATGGATGACTATGAAAAATCATGTTGTTTAACACAAAGAATAAAGATCATCAGATCTAAATACATTGCTGAAAAAGTGAGAAAAAATGAACAAGAATTTGAGCAGAAAGAAAAAGATGAACTAATACTTCCACCATACTTAAGACGTTATGAATTATACTTTAAACGTCATGAGTTAGATAATGAAGTTAATTCAGCTAGTAATGATAAATTAACTGTTAATTACGATTCATATTTTGATGATGATATTCTAAAATCTATAGATATTTTGAAGTTTATAGATATAGCAAAAAAAGATGATGTCGAAGGCTGGAATATAAATTATGAAAACAGACCAGCTAAGTATGTGCTTTTTAAAGAATTAAATAAAAATGAAGTAATTTTAGGTGAGGGTCTGACGGCCTACTTGGTTAGAGATAAGCATCCAAGACAAATTTATAACTGCCACAAAGAAATTGAAGAACATTCAAGTGTTGCTTTTTCAAATCGAAATAAAAGCATAGCCGCACAACCTTGTCAGCTGTTACTAGGTTTTCCATTAGTGGATGAAAAAAACAATACGATTGGTGTCTTAAAAGCTGAAAATTATAAGAAATGTGAACCTACTCCAGAAGAAAGAAGGTTTCTTGATAACTTAGACTGTGGATGTAACCTGGATCATTATCATTATAAGTATACCGAAAATGATCCTAAATTCAAAGCTGTACAAAGTTATATTCCTTTATTAGTTAAACTTATAAAGTCCTCAAAAAAATTATTTCAAGAAAACTCTTATGACTCTCTTTTCAATGGTGCTTGTTTGTTAGAAAATCTGAAAAAAATGAAGTTTCCAGGTCCAAAAGACAAAGTGGAACAGTTAGATTCAACAAAAAAACCAATTTCAGGTAAACCTGTTCACCCTACTAATTATCAAATATACCAATCAACTTTACACTTATTTTTAGTATTAAAAAGAAATGAATATGTTGGATATGAAGAAATTTTGAGAAGGGTTATCCATTATGTAAAGGGAATTGGTACTAAACTTGGCTTGAATGAAGAAATAACTCACTATTTTGAATATAACCTAGATCAATTCAAAAAGCATGAAGAATTACTACTTTCAGGATTGGATAGGTATAGAGACCATTTTATGCATCAATTTCATGTTTTTGTTACTGGGTATATAATTATAAATGAATTGGGTATTGATAATTTTAAATCGAGTATCAGTGAAAGTATGAATTGGATATTGAGAAATAACAAAACCCAGTATGAAAAGGACTGTGAAAAGGATAAAAAATTGTATGAGATTTCTGATGCTGATGTCTTAAGAATATGGTTTTTGACAGCTTTTTATCATGATTTTGCGTATATATTACAAAAACTTGATCAAGAACTAGAAAATTTTTTCTTAAATCTTTTAGGTTATCCTTTTAAGGTTAAATTCGATTGGGAAAAATTATTAACCAATGAGAATTCGTTTTCACAGCATATATGTGATTTATTAAAATTTTTCTCTAGTAAGTATGGCACAAATACATGTTTATTGCTTCAAAATTACTTAAATGCAATGATTAGTCTTCATGATCATGGAGTTTTAAGTGCTCTTTTACTAATCCATGCCTCGAGAGAAGTACCATATAAAAACTATAATGAGAGCCTATATGCTGCTCTTGCGATTTCGCTGCATAATCCTGAAGTTTACAAGGGTTTGAGGGAAAAAGGTTTAAGTAAAGATGGGTCAACTTGGATCTCATTTGAATCTTTTCCGATGGCCTTTTTATTAGCTTTTTGTGATACTGCTCAATCATTTGGAAGATTAGAAGTTAAGGATCGTAAAAAAGTAAGTGAATATCCGACTGAGTTTTTAGATATTGATATCGTTGCAAATGAAAAAGTTAGCTATAGACTATTATATAAAGACAAAGATAAAACTCCCGATTCCAAGATGATCCATCAATGGGCTGGTAAGAAGATGGATCATGATAAAGGTGAAGTTTGTTTTTGTGAGACATGTTGCAAAGATCATGATAAGAAAATGACTCCTAAAAACAAGTATGAAGAAACTGCAATTAATGAAGTTTTTAGGTCATTCAAATTTTCGTTTGCAATTGAATATTACAAACTAATAAATAAATACACTGAGATAGAAGAAGAATTAAGATGTAAAGAGATACAGAAAAAAGAAAGAGAACTAATATGTACTCTTTCTTTTTGAACATATTCGATGAAAAACTTTTAGGATGTATATTAAAGTTTTTCATCTATTTCTTTATTAGCTTCACAAGAAAAAATTGCAATTCAGCAAGGTTAATGGCATGCTTGATGCACAAAACATAAGACATTTCTAGCACTGAAAAATTAATCATGAAAACATCAACAACATAATGATAGACGACTGTAACTAATTTTGAAACCTGTCTTTTAACTTTGATAATAAAAAGGCGGTGAAAATAAAAAATATAAAAGAGTAAAATTATATGAAGATTAGTGATCAGTATGGAACCTAAAAACCTTATAATTTCTCTACTTTTATTTATATGTTTTTCTTCTGAAAATTGTTCAGGTGCAATTATTAATGTAGATCCAGGAACTTCCTTTAATCTTACAGGCTCAGACGACCAGAATGTTATTAACGCTGCCATACAATCAGCGAATTCAGGAGATACTGTACAGCTTGAATCAACTACATTTCACATAAGTTCACCCATAATCATGAAATCAGAAGTAGCTCTTAAAGGAAATGGGATTGGTGCGACAGTAATCTATTGTGACGATCCTGGCTCTAATTTTGCAACTCAAAATATAATTAACTGTAATGGTATTACTGATATTGAAATTTCAAATTTTTTAATTGATGGTAGTTGGGGATCTTTAAGTAAAATGTATGCAGCAAGCAACAAGTGTAGGGAGCATGAAAAAAGAGTTTACCTGTCTGGCTGTTCAAATGTAGTCATTCATGACTTAAAAATGCAATACAGTGCGTAAACCTGGACATGACAGTTTTGGCGCATGGTCATCCAGTAGCCTACATTCCGCAGTATTTTTTCGAAAATCAATATTTTTCCTGATAGCGGTTTTGAACAAGTGCAAATAATTTGGATTTTTAGTGGTATTTGGTGAAAATTGAATGATATCGTTTTTTGCCTCTA
>NZ_LZPK01000144.1:0-11261 GCF_001729375.1 Methanosarcina sp. A14
TCGGGGATAAGATACTCAAAACTCAAACCCTAATTTGACAGTTTAATTTTTATATTGAAAGGGTATTTTCATATTTGATAGGGATGAAGAAGTAATATCATATCAACAAATTTTTTACCCAGTTTTTGTGATTCTATTTGACAGATTATTCTTCTTCTCTTAAGGGTCATTTTTTTGATTTTTGATCAAATTTTTGTATTGAATTTGACGGATTGCATGTACAATGAGCAAAATATCGTCTACTAAATAAAAATATTATATCCCAAAATCACTATAATTAAACAAAAAATTCTACATTGCGATTTTATAGGAATCGCTAAGAACCTATCCGAAAAGTCCGTAATGCATATTGAAAAGTCACAATCGATCTATACGACCAGAGTATCCGTTCCGGTTTTTTCATATTGCATTTTGTAAAAGTTATAGCTGGTAACTACTTTTCGGATAGGCTCTAAGTTGAAAATACGACAAATCGACGGTAATTTTTATGCAATTTTTATATACTGTCAAATGATTTTTGACGAAAAAATGAGATTTCATAATACATGGAATTTATACTGTCAAATTAAGGATGTAACTAAAGTTACAATTACAGTAGGAGTACTTATTATCTGCTGATGGCTAGTGTCGAGTCAATCATCAAAGATTCAATGATTCCGAATAATTGCAATCGGTTTTATACGACATTTTGCGGTTGACTCGACATTAGTGTACTTCTAGAAGAAAACTTTTCTAGCGTTCTGTTTTCATAAAACTTTAATATAAGTGAGAATGTTACAAAAATATCCCTAAATGAAATCCAAAAATCATGATTTAATATCAAATTTTAATTATTGTCTTCGAAATCTGCATCCAGAGCAGATATGATCGTTGAACTGCCACGAGCTAACCTTGTAATAATGAAGTACTCCCTGTCTAGATTAGGAATTTGATCATGACTCTGAAAGCTGACTTTTTGTTGATCACTATAACTGAAGGCGAAAGCAAAGCGATTTTTGATGTGTTTCAGGACTCCAATAGGCAAGTGCCTCAAGCTGTATTAATTGGTGACCAGACATACTACGACATTGGCGTTGTCAATAGAAAGAGAGTATTTCTATTGAAACTTGGTCTGGGATTATTGGAATCTGAAGCACTTTTACGAAAGTGTATTCTTGATTTATCGCCTACAGCAGTGATTCTGGTAGGGTTAGCTTTTGGTTTTAATTCCAAAAATCAATCTATCGGCGACATTTTGGTTTCAACGCGACTCATTATTTATGAAACCCAACGATTAATCACGAAGGATGGATCCTTAATAAAAACAAAGGATGGATCCTTATTATCCGTCTATCATAGGGATCAAATAGATGCATCTCCACGGCTTTTAAACTGCTTTCAGAAGATCTACAATTCATGGGATGAATCAAATTATAAAGTTAAATTCGGCTCCATTTTATCTAGCGAGAAGATTTTGGATAACATCAATTATTATCAAGATTTAAACACTTTGAATCGTGATGATATTATTGGCGGTGAAATTGGAGGCGCTGGGCTGTATGAGGTCTGTCGGGAATCCAAAGTTGATTGGATCGTTGTGAAATCTATCAGCGATTTTGTGGGTGGGGACAAATCTCCTAATGATAATAAATGGCAAGTAATTGCAACCCAAAATGCTGCCAAATTTGTGTTACACATGCTTCAGCTTATGCCAGCTTCTTTTGCCCTACCTGGGCAACTCCCTGCCCACTTTGCCGTGTCCGGGTTCAATGCAGATATCCATACCGAGAGAGATCTCATCGGTATAGGTTCTGAAGTAGATGCTTTCGCCTATCTTATTGCAGCCAAGACATTGCAACCCCCAATGGCAATTGGTCTTTTTGGTGACTGGGGTTCTGGTAAAAGCTTCTTCATGGAATCACTGCGCCAGCGCATCCACACGATTACATTGGGCGCTCAACGTTCGAACCAGCCTCAAAAAGAAATTTCGGTCTACAAGTATATAGCTCAAATCGAGTTCAACGCGTGGCACTACGTTGAAGGAGAATTATGGGCGAGCTTGGTGGATCACATCTTCCGTAACTTGAAGACACGATCAGAAGATCAGCCATCCTTACTACATCAGCGACGGCAGGAGATTATCGAGAAACTTGATATCCAGGGACGTGCAAAGGAAGAAGCTCAGGCCCGTAAGGATGAACTCAAGAGTCAGCTTGACCAAGCCAAGGAGCGCGTTACCAAACTTGAGAAAGAGCGCGACATTGCACTTCAAAAGCTTACTGACTTGAAGGCTAAAGACATTCTTAAAACGATACCTCTAACGGACTACGAAAAGGAAAAACAGATCTTAGAAAATCTGGGCTTAAAGAAAGACATGAAGAATGCAGCAGATTTAATGCAGAGTGCGGATGAACTTCGTGTTGTGCTGGAGCGAGGCAATGCGCTCACAACCCGGCTGCGCGAGCATGGCTGGGATGGCTGGAAGTGGGCCGCAGCTCTAGTCGTCGTCATTCTCATAGGCCCGTTCATCAGCTTCGTGCTCAATAATATCAGCGAACTTCCTACCGTCACCAATGCACTGGTCAGTGTGGGAGCTTTCTTAAGCGGTTTAACCATCATGCTCAAGAAAGGTACTATGTGGCTATCTGAATCCATGACACGGGTTGAAGACATCAGAATAAAGCTGGATGCAAGGCGGAGTGCTGAAGCTGAAAAGCACGACAAGAAGATCACTGAAGCGGAGTGTGAGTATAATGAAAAGAAGGCAGAATATGACCAAGCTAAGAATAAAGAAAAGGAAAAGGAGCGTGCGATTGCTGAGTTAGAACAGGAACTGCAGCAGGTCACTCCTGGACGCTTGTTGCTAGACTTTATCAACGAACGTATGTGCAGCCTAGACTATCGCAAACACCTTGGTATTGCCGCACTAATTCGTAGCGACTTTGAACAGCTGTCACAACTTATCGAGGAACAGAATAAGGAATTCATTGAAAGGGACAAGGGGAAGGTAAGTGAAGAAGACAAACACTTGATCAACCGCATTGTCCTGTACATAGATGACTTGGATAGATGCCCACCAGATCGTGTTGTCCAAGTTCTTCAAGCCATACATTTGTTGCTGGCCTTTCCCTTATTCGTTGTCGTCGTGGCCGTGGACGTCCGCTGGTTGTCACAGTCGTTACAGACTCACTATCAAAATCTTCTCTCGGCCAGCACCCTACAAGAAGACTTTGAGCTCTCAAAAAGCTTCGGGCGCCAAGCCTCACCGCAAGACTATTTAGAAAAGATTTTTCAGATACCATTTTGGATGCCTCCCTTACCCGAAAAAGCTCGCATAAATATTGTCAAAGGTCTATTATCAGATAGTTTGGTACCATCCAGCGAGGTGGATGACAAAACAGAGCTAGATAATAGTCAAAAAGGCATGAAAGATACTATCGATGCGAGGGTCGATGGCAAAGAACGAGCCAAGAATTGGGGAGTTTCGGAAAATAAACGCCTTCTGGACTTAAACACTAATACAGACCTGAAGCCCCAAGGTCTAGATATTGAGGAAATTGAACTTCAGTTCATGGACGAGCTACGTAGTCTTCTCGGCCAGACACCACGGTCGGTAAAGCGTTTTGTCAACATTTATCGGCTAATTAAAGCTATCTCACTGAACCAAGGGACGAAGTTCGTGGAAGACAGACCCAATGCAGATTTCAAGTTAGTGTTGTTTCTGTTGGCGGTGCTTATCGGATTGCCTACTATTTCGAGCGACTTTTTCAAGCAGCTTCGTTCAGAGCGTTCCGAGATCGAACAAACCATGACATCCAACCAGCAAGTATCCATATCAACTGGATGTACCCTTGGCCAAGTTCTTGCAGTGTTGGAAGCGCACCAAATGCCTCCCAGAGGCAAAGTCTTAACAGAAAAGGATGAAGAAATCACATTAGATAAGGCTGGGAACGGTCAAGCAAGCGGTTGGATATATGAAGAACGTAATGTTTGTCATGATTTGGTTCGCCTAAAATCATGGGTAGACAAATATGATGGAGGAAGTTGGCTGAATTTAGATGCAACTGTATTAGCTAACTGGGCACCACAGGTCATGCGCTTCTCTTTCCAGAGAGAAGATCTCTGAAGCAGGCTATGTATAGTTTGTGAAGGATGTGATTCAAGCCTACGAATACTTGCATACCTTTTTATAAGAACCCAATTTTGACTTTTGTCATTTTACATAACTGTGATATGCCAATGAAACATGTTTTTTGCATGGTGTTAATTAGTATAATCTGCCAAATTAAGGTTTAAACGCAACCGTTGCGCCGGTTGATCACGCCGATAGGGTCCGGGGATAAGGTACTCAAAACGCAAACATTGAGACCTCAAACATTGAGACGTTTTTGCTCAAGTCTTTTTTGAAAAGGGCTGTACCAGAACCGTTGAGCTGCTTGACCACACGCTGACTATGTTTTTGCTGGGGTTTTCGGTCAAGCCTTTTTTTAAAAGGGTTGCTGGCAAGCAGTTTTTTGAAAAGGCTTGATTTTCAAACACATGTGGCGCCTGTCCCTGTTGAAGAAACCCATGTCAGCAATAAGTTTTAAACAGGTTTTCCAGGAATATCCAGACTTTCTCAATCGAAGGAATGAAGATCCTTTCAGCAGGAGAATGCGCATCTTTAATCGTTGGCCCGAAAGAAATCATTTCCATACCTTCATGCGCCGAACCGATTATTCCGCATTCAAGCCCTGCGTGAATCACTTCAATCTCAGGCTCTTTCCCAAATGTCTCGGTATAAACTTGCTTGCATTTTAAGAGCAGTTCTGATTTCAGGTTGGGCTCCCATGCAGGATATCCGGGCTCATGTTCAACCCATGCACCTGCGAGCTTTGCGATTGCTTCCCCCTTTCCGCTAATTTCAGCCAGCCTGAGATTGCTTGAACTGCGCTGGCTTGATATTATTATTACTTCATTTCCATCTGTCCGGACTGTTGCAAGATTATTTGAGGTTTCGACAAGCCCATGAATTGTCTCCGACATCCTGTAAACCCCATGCGGTAGTCCCAGGATCAGTTCTATAAGTTTTTCTTCGGTCTCTGGCGAAAAGACCCGAACATGAGACACTGTCTCTCTGAGGATTTTATCTTCTGCAACTTCAAAAATTATTTCTCTGCTAATTTCTTCAAAATTCAAAATAAGTCCAGGATCAGTTTTTGCATATTCAGCTTTAAATGCATGCCTGATATCTGACATTGCTTCTTCGGCTTTTTCGAGTTTTTCCCTGTGAAGGGCAATAAAGGCTTCTGCAGTATTGGGAATTGCATTATGAACACTGCCCCCGTTCAGCAGGACAAGCCTTACATTTTCTATCCCAAGTTTTCCCCTGAGTTTGTTCAGTGCCAGGGAGAGCAACTGTATCCCGTTTGCGCGTTGTTTGTTGATTTCAGTCCCGGAGTGCCCACCTTCCAGTCCTTCAACCGAGAGCCTGAAGAACCCAAATGAATTTTCTTCTTTGAAATCAAGCAGTTCCCACTCAACAGGAAGTGTAATCTGTGAATTCTGCCCGCCTGCACATCCTATTACAAAAATGCCTTCATCCTCTGAGTCAAGGTTCAGAAGTATTTTTCCTTCAAAAAAGCCAGTTTCAAGTCCTCTCGCTCCTGTCAGACCTGTTTCCTCGTCCACCGTAAAAAGCAACTCAAGTGGTGGATGCCCGATTTCTCCTTTCTTCCCTGCTTCTGCCAGCACCAGTCCAAGTGCAAGGGCAATCCCATCATCCGCACCTATGGAAGTTCCGTCTCCTTGCATCCATCCCCCGTCGTAAATGCATCTTATAGGGTCTCTGGAAAAGTCGTGTACGGAATCTTTACATTTCTCGCAGACCATATCCATGTGCCCCTGCAGAATAAGCATGGGAGAGTTCTCATATCCAGCCGTTGCGGGGACTTTGATAAGCACATTGTTTAAGGAATCGGCTTTTACCTCAAAACCTCTGGACCGGCCCCACTCCTGCAGCCAGGTTGAAATCTGTTCTTCATGCTTTGAACGTCTCGGGATTTTATTGATTTCTTCAAAGACTTCGAGGATCTGTTGAGTTTTAGGATGCATAGGGATCATTTTTTAATTTTTTACAGGGGTTCTATATAGGGTTATTTCTAGTTTTATCCTTAGGAGTTATTGATTGTTATCAGGGTTATTATTAGGTTGCGATTAAGGTACTACTTATTTAGTTTACGGATTCACATATTTTTATAATTTATTGAAAACTGTCATGTAGTTTGAATACGTTTGAATAATATACCGAAATTGTAACTATTAAACCTAGATAAAGCAACATCAATAGCCATCGTTATTGAGATTCAACGTACAAATATCTTTGAATGGATTTTCTTTGATTGCCGGCGATTGATTGCACTCTTTGTCCATCAGTCAATTATTAAACTCTTTGTTTTCATTAAATTGATATCAATCAACGTTTGACTGTGTCCGTGAGTTATTAATTAATTCCGAAAAAGCAGATGTTTATCAGTGGTTAAATAAAATATAAAGTGACTAGCCAGCTTATGTTTTTCAATAATTTACACTTACACTCCCACTCATACAACTGTCAAAAATTACTTACTTTATAATCAGTTTTCTCCAGCAATAAAGCCCATATATACGATGGCATCAAATATAATACTTTTCAATATTTTTATAATCTTTATGTTATTTTTAATGAAAAAACAGCTCCCTAAACAATAAAATACAAAAAACAGCAATAACAATTTTTTGAAGTCTATTCTTATTTGACATTAATCCCTTTAGCTTTCTTTTGTTTTCCTGTTCTGCCTAAATGAATTATTTTTCTCGAACCACTTTATATGATACTGATTTTTTAATCAAAGTTGGCAGATGGCTTGAAGGATAAGTTTCCCGAGCCAGAGTCCTGATTCTTGTTTAGTGACCTGCAATTTTTTGGATTTAGCATCTAAAAACTGTCCAAACTGTCCAGATGTAGATGCCTATAATATTTATAATAAACCCAATTTTGTATGAATTTTATTTATATTATTAACAAAAAATAACATAAAAACAAAAAAAATAATTAAAAGTTAGCAAAATTTAAATATGTAGTATGAATAACTATTTACATCCGGGGAAAAATGGAAGGTAAAAACATACTGTGTTGAGATTTTGTAAAAAGGCCTTCGACCGAATATTGAAAAGGCACATGCTATTCATATTCGAAAAACAGGTCTATATGAGAGATGTATCCGGCAATCAATCACCTGGAGAGAGTGATTGAAAGCATAAGGACATAAAAATCCTGGAAAAAAGATGAAAGGAGTCTATTTTCAGGTTCTTCACCGTATTATTTAGAATGATTTGTGCATGCTTACTGTACAGTATCTTCATGCGGATTTCCAAAAGAACCGTTCATGGTTGGCCGGAAGAGATAGAGACTCCACATAATGGAACGTCAACGACAGTCATGGAAAGCCAATGATAGTCGTAAAAGTCCTGCTGTTTAATATCAAAAAAACACAAATCAGATTAATATTAGTAAAGTTGGAAATTTAAAGATACTAATTGGCTATCTATGTCTATATATTGGTAGCTAAATCAAGCTAAACCCACAAATTGACAATGATTGGAGTAAATGCTTATGTTTAAAATGGAAATGTTGGTAAATAAAGGTGGCACAAAACCGCTTGCTCACATGATACTAATTGGGTTAATGGTGCTGTTATTTGCGACTGCGTCTCCTGCAGCGGCAGACCCTTACCTTGGGGGAATTGACCTTACCACTGCAAACGGAACGTATGGGACAGTAACCGGAGACCTCTGGTTTGATGCTTATCCTGGGTTCGATTATGCATACACAACGCCGGTTTTTCTGAACTCCACATTGCCGTGTGACCCTGATGATGTCGCATGGGCAAGGCTCTATGTAGATGTCTACATCGGACATATGGAAAACAATTATCCGCTGAAAGTCACTACGAAATTTGACGGTGACGGGACAGGTGGTTCAGGCTATGCGACTCTGGGAACTGAGATCATGGATACTACCTACACATTCCCCTATAACAATGGTCAGGGCCCTATATGGATAAATGACCACTGCAACCGTGTGACGAGTGATTTCCTGATCTGGTATGATGTGGATGACAGTATCTCTTCATCAAGTGTCTCGACGCGTGTGAATGTGTCCACGCCGGATGGCACTCAGCCACTCGACGGCCGGGTGAAGATGATCACCCTGGTGGTAGCATATAATAATCAATCCTGTAAAGTAACTCATTACTGGGTGAACCAGGGCCATGACACGGACTCGTATAGGACAGACGATGACGGGTATCCTTACACCGGAAATACTACTTTCAACACGTCGGCAGTTTATTCTCCAGGAGAAGCTAACCTTACAGTTCTTCCACTTGCGAGTTTTAACGGGAACTACACCTTCAACAATAATCAGCAGTTGACGTGGGCCAACCCTCACCAGGGATCATACTTTGAGTGGCAGAGCTGGAACGTCACAAACTTAATTTCCAGTGGAATTAACAGTTATATGACGTACAACCGAAACGAAGATGACAATAGGCCACAATACAGTGGCTACTTTAAACTCCCTCTCACTCTACTGACTGTGGAAGATGAATCTTATATCTACGACTTTAGTAACAACACACTGGGAAGAGCGGGAACAGGTCTGCTTGCTTACAAGTTCCAGACTTCAAGCCTGCCGGCAACTGTCAATAATGATCCGAATAATGAATTTTCAGTGACAGAGTACAGCAAGATCAAGTATGACGATGGTCAGTTCCAGTGTAATATAGCTGCTGATGATAACTATGCAGCACACAGGTTTGTGTTCAACGTTAGTTGTTCCAATGTATCTAATTTAGATGCGATTAACGTAACTTGGAATGGCAAAGGCTTAAATGATGCAGGAAATGGTGTTACCGTCTACATCTGGAACTATAATACTAGTGCGTATGAACAACTGACCACCTGTAATGATGCAGCTGAGCAGACCCTGACAGGTGAAAAAACAGCTAACCTTAGCAACTACATTAACGGCGACAAGTTAGTAACTATACTGGCGGAACAGAACAGTAAAACCAGCAGAGAAGACGACAGCAAAATTTATACCGACTATGTTAAATTGGTTCTTAAACAATAAACAAACTATTTACTGTAAAAAAAATACATCAGATATTGTTTCTGCTATAAATGGTACATAAAATAAGTGGTTTATCAAAACCTCTCTTTTTTTGTAATGGCTAATGTGCTTGATGAATGAGATTGATGTATGAGATCAAGTGCAAAAGCCTAAATTTTTTGAGGTATCACAACCAATTGAGGAATTTTCAGCAATATAACAATATTTTATATTATAAATTAGTATGTTTTTATTATTTATTATGTATATTTTCTATTATTTTTACATAATTTAAGAAGATTTAAATAATTTATATTACTATGTTTAATTTTAAATCATAATTTTTGTGAGTATATTTGAAAAAATATTAACTTCATTCATCGATTAAGTCGTTAGATTTTCCATATTACGGATTCAAAAAAGTAATGAGAGAGACTAATAGATATACAGAGATTGAATTATTGAAAAAAAGACCTGCATATAACATGAACTAAATTATTAAAATCAATGCTATACCTAAAATTATCAATTAGTGAATAAATTTTGATTTACAGGAGATAAATTGTATGAATCAAAGAATATTTCTTATTTTATTTGTTTTTCTCTGCATGATGTTAATAACACCTGCAGAAGCAAAGACTTGGTACGTTGATGACAGTGGTGGAGCAGATTTCACTGATATACAATCTGCTATCAACAGCGCTTCTTCCAGCGATACGATTTATGTCTATGCTGGGACATATAACAGTTTTGAAGTCTCGATTCCATACCTGACTATAAAAGGAGAACGTCCAGATCTCGTTACAGTCAATGGTAGAATAGATATCCCAGAAATTGCGACTTATGCAAATGCAACCGGAACTGTCCTTGAAGGAATGAAAATAACGGAAGAACCAAACATTGATTCAGATATTGGTACGGTTTCGGATGTGACTATCAGAGATTGTATATTTAATGGACTAACTTGGTCAAAAGGCATAGATGTAGATTGTGACAATTTAACATTTGAAAACAATATTGTCTCGAATAGTACCGGTAAATATGCCGGTATGTCAATCGAAAAAAGCAACGTTTTGATATCAAATAATACATTCAGCAACAATAAAGGAGCGGGATTAACCCTCTATTCTAAGGCCATAAATACTACAGTTACCAAAAACATCTTTAGTTCTAATGCCTATGCAGGTATCGAATTTTATAAAACTACTGGATTAAACACAATATATCTTAACAATTTCATAAGCAACGGTGTCCCGGCAACAACTAGCGGAACCACAGCACCTGCGCTAACACACTGGAACTCAACCACCCCCATCAAATACATCTACAATAGTCAGACCTACACCGGTTACGTGGGCAACTACTGGTCTGATTACAACGGCACAGATGCTAATGGCGACGGAATTGGTGATACTCCTTATGTCCTTCCCGACAGCCTTGGAAACGATAACTATCCCCTGATGCAGCCTTTTGAAAACTATGCAATTGGTGGCGGTGGAGAATCTGGCGGCGACGCCCCGGTTGCAAACTTCACGGCGAACGTAACGAGTGGCACTGCCCC
Organism: Methanosarcina sp. A14; assembly: GCF_001729375.1. NCBI lineage: Archaea > Methanobacteriati > Methanobacteriota > Methanomicrobia > Methanosarcinales > Methanosarcinaceae > Methanosarcina > Methanosarcina sp. A14. The sequence goes on from NZ_LZPK01000144.1 coordinate 10,674, forward strand.
GTTGACCGTCCAGTTCACGGATGAATCCACAAATACTCCTACATCTTGGTCATGGGATTTTGATAATGATGGCAATGTAGACAGTATTGATCAGAACCCGGTCCACACTTATACCGCAGCTGGTAACTACACCGTTAACCTCACTGTTTCCAATGTCGACGGAAGCGATTCTAAAGTAAAAACTGAGTACATTGTCGTAAGTGAACCACTTTCCAAAGCTCCGGTTGCCAATTTCACAGCAACCCCTACTTCTGGTTCTGCTCCTCTTACTGTCAATTTCACGGATCAGTCGACTGGCTCACCTACTTCCTGGCTATGGGACTTCGGGGACGATACTAACGCTACAGAGCAGAACCCCTCACATATCTATAGTACAGCCGGAACTTACGACGTTAACCTCACTGTTTCCAATGCCGACGGACGCGATTCTGAGGTAAAGACCGAATACATAACCGTAACTTCAGCGGCGACGAACGACCTCAGTATATCAGGTATCGTCAATACGGTTCCAGGCTCTGCGGTTTTTGCCAAAGAACCAAATACCATAAAAGTTACCAACGTCATGAATACCGGAACTGCCAGCCTTAC
>NZ_LZPK01000145.1:0-5653 GCF_001729375.1 Methanosarcina sp. A14
ACAACGACAAGAGAAAGTGGGACATCGACAAGAGAAAGTGGGACAACGACAAGAGAAAGTGGAACAATAAGAAATATGGCAAAGAGTACAACAAATGGTACAAAGCGTATATAGTTTGGTCCTTCAGTTATAAAAAGTTCTGCGGTTATTACAGTGAATTCTACAGCTATTACTACGAATACTATAGCAGTTATAGAAGCCACTATGGAAGCAGATGGTAAGAAATGGCTCAAAATGTATATGAAATAGTTTGGAGGTTATAAGAAGTTCTACGGTGATTATAACAGTTATTTAAAATAGATGTTCAGAGCTGGCTGTAAATTATGTAAATGTAAAATATAGTAATTACTTAGCCATACAACCCTTTGGATTAAAAAAAATAATCCAGATTAAAAGAAAATATTCTGGATTAAAAATTATTAATTAAAAGAGCAGTAAGACCAAGAACAATAGAGTTCTTACTGCTCAGAAAGTGGGGAGATTCACGAGTTCTCTGCCCTGAGGAACAAAGTGAAATATCCCTGATTTTCTTTTTTCCATTATATCATTAAATTATTATCGTTGCATCATTAATTATTAAATTATTATCGTTGCATCATTAATTATTAAATTATATCATATGGTATACTTTTGTTGAGTCGTATAAATTTAGCTTCCCTTTCGCCACTTATCTTTGATTCGCTACATCTGTGATTCGCTACTTACTTGTGATTCGCTACATCTGTGATTACTTATCTGTGATCCTCATCTGTTAAAATCACAATATTCTCACGCCCATGCTTGAACTTCTGAATCAGGCCTCTCTTTTCCAGTTCTGAAAGCATGAGGCTGACTTTCACTTCGGAATAATCAAGCCTGCTGCGTAGATCCTTTTGCGTAATTCTACCCCTGTGGCCCCGAATCACATCAAGGACTTCTCGGAGATCCTTAGTAAGAGGAGATCTTCTTAAATCATCGGTCTCAATTTTGGAATTATCTGTAATTTTTATTCCTGGCTCACCTGGCTCTATTACTGTTTTCTTTACTGAAACTGCCTCTTGGGTGTTTTTGACCCCCAACTTTATTCCAGAACCAGGGATTTTAGCAAGGGCATTTGTCAGAAGCCTGGATGTATAGAACTTCCCTTCCTGAGACCTGTTTATTTTCATCTTTTTCCGCTTTCTGGAAAGTTTATAACCTCCGCCGAACAGAAAAAGAACCAGGAGGGCTACTGGTAGATGGCTTACAGTAAAAAAGTCATTCCTGGTTTTTTCGGTGGGATTAACGTTATTGACATTACTTATTTTGTCTTCGGCTGTTTCCTTTACCGGATTTTCGGAGACAGGATAAAGCAGGAGATCAAAGACATAGTTTCCCTCCTCTTCAATTTTCAAAGTTGCTTCTTTTGAATAGACTATAGTGCTGTTCCGGTAATACCTGGCTGTAATAACATAGTCTCCGGGTCCGAGTTCAAAGGAATAAGTACCATCTTTTGCCAGTACTGATTGAGGAGGATTAGAATTGATGCTAATCACAGTGTCATTGAGGGATTCAAGAGTATCCCATGCATATGTAGCCCCATGGATCGTTGCAGTGATGTTGCCGTCTGCTAAGAAAGGTACTCCTGAAGTAGGAGATATCGCTAAAGCGAGTAGAGCAGCAGTGCACAGAATGTAAAACCTCAGTTTCATCTCTATCAGTTAATTCAGTGTTATCAGTTAATTCAGTGTTATCAGTTAATTCAGTGTTATCAGTTAATCCTGTGTTGTAATTCGAGGTTATGGGATCAGCTGCTAGGCTATGGGGATCAGTTGCTAGGCTATGGGGATCAGTTGCTAAAAGTTATGAGCGTAAAATGTCTCTAAATTTATCCGAATATAGAATACATAGCTGTTTTTTTGGATAATTTCAATGGCTTGCCCCCAGACCCAAAATTAATTTTGCTATAATGAGCACGTTCCAAAATTACTTTTGAGAAGTCAAATATAGAATTTTGAAGCCGGCTTACTGAACACCCTCCCCATGTTTTCAGACTATTACGGCTATAAATTACAATTAAGTAAGTACAGATGATAAATAAATATATCGTTTATTATTTATTTCAATTTAAATAAATCAAAAAAAAAGATACAGTGCTCTAATATTTCTTTGCAAAACATTCCGTTTTTATAAAAGATGATAGATTTTTAAAAATTCGCAAACAAAATCACCAGGAAGATAGCAGCAAACTGTGTCATTTAACGGGAAGACTTTAACAGGAAGACTAACAGTGTTACTAAACAGTCACTAAAACAGGAGTTCTTATACAAGGTCCTCTGCTCTGGTAATTTTGTATCATATCAGGAATAGCTTTTTTTCTATTTTGGATTTCAAGCTTTTTATCTTTTATTTCAGGCACGTATACCTATATCCATTGTATCCTTCGATGTATCCTTTTTGGTACCCTCTATTATAATTGTCTTTGTAATTTTTGGTCCATCTGTTATCATTGTGAGGAGAGGGGATTTTCGAGAGAGCTTCTCTGCTGCCATATTTATTGCAATCTTTTTGGCCCTGTTTTCTGCCATCTCCATAACCTTTTTTATAGCCGTCTTTGTAACCATTTTTATTCTTGCTATTACCAGCTGCGCTTGCTGCTGCAGCCGTTACTGACAATACAAAGCAAAGTACCAGTAAAATAGCACAAATCTTTTTTATTCTATCAAATTTTGTATTTACCATAAATTAACTCCTGACTAGTTTGATTAAAAAATACTATATATGTGTGTGAAAAAGAATCCTTAAACTACCCAACCTGAATTCAATAATTAAATTCATCAACCTGAACTCAGTGCTTCAACTCTCCAGCTTAACCTCAATTTTTAAATTCATCAACCTGAACTCAGTACTTCAATTCCCCAACTTAAACTCAATTTTTAAATTCACCAACCTGAACTCAGTACTTCAACCCCCCAACCTGAACTCAATTCTTAAGCTAACTAACTTAAGATTTTCATGTGTATGTAATTTCTACTTGACCTCGCAGTTCTGGAAGAAATTGCCAAACTGTTTTGCCGATACCTATTAACTTGGCACCTTAACTTATAATTTTAATATTAACCGGATTAAATATAAGTATACTTATAATATACCCAGCTTAAAAACTAGTAAATTAATAAAATAATCATTTCTAAAGCTTTAATTTAAGATTAAGCTATTTATGACCCATTGAATTTACATCAACATAGTAAAAATCATTTTTTATGAAATTTAATTAAAATACCGGCTTTTCGCAGTTTATACTGGTTAAACATGGCTTTCAGTTCAAAAAAATTCTAATGAGATTAATACTCTCATGATTCGATATAAAAGGGCAAAAGAATAATTAAAGAAAATATGAAGGAAAATCAGGCAAAATATAAAGGAAAATCAGACAAAAGCGCCTCATAACTCTTTTAATTTGAAATTCAGATCTCCGGCCTTTCCAATTTTTCCAGTATATCCGCATATTCTTTGTGCTGCTTTTGAGCTTTTTCCTTAAGTTGCTTTTCGGATGACGGAAGCCTGAGAGCCTCAATATCCCAGTTCGCCTTCTTTGTTCCTGCCTGATACACGCTCTCAAGAAAATTCAGAACCGCTTTTTCCGGTGAATCTGCTGCATTTCGGACATCTTCATACCTTAAAAGTGCAAGCCCGGTATGATGGCTCCAGAAAGCTTCTTTTGGGCTTAGCGGCTCATTCATGAAGCCCGTTGGCTGCGGGTGCATATAAGCATAAAAAGCAGGTTCCCTTATCTGCTGGTCTCCAGCCCAGAACCCGAAGCTGAGAATTTCATGTGAAGAAGCCTCAAGTTCTACAGAATTTGCTCCTTCCTTGACAGGCGCAGACCTGCCTGAAAATAGAGTCAGGGCAAGGTCAGCGTGATGCCAGAAAAAGTGCACAGGCGAACTTTTCCCTATAAACCAGCCCCTGAAAACCTGAAAGATAGAACAGACCTGCACAAGGATTCTCCAGAAACGGTTCACGTATTCTTCGTCATAGGCGGTATGCTGGTAATCAGATGGAAAAGGTTCGGTACTTACCTCAGGGATATCGTAAGGCACAGGCCTGATGCCCACCATAATCCCAAGCTCGCCCAAACTTGAAAATACTCTGTCATAAAAAACGGCAACTGAAAGCCCTTTTAAAGGTACGGTTTTCAAGTCTCCTTCGCTGGTCTCAATCCTTAAAATATGCTCCTTGTCCCGAAAATTAAATTCCATTTCAAAAGTCATGTCCTCATAAGGAATAGGTCCGGTCGTGAGTCCACGCACTGAAACATAAAACGGCACATGCCACCAGTGGTTCATTTTCGGAAACAATGCAAGCCTGACTTTCCCGACGATTTGCAGGAACAGGTGCAGCTTATTCTTCGTACCTTCCCATTCTTCAAGTGGCAAAGGCGGGAATTGAATATCCCGCGTAAAGCTAGTGTTTACCATAATTACCCCTCTGGAAAATTCCTGGATTACTATATCAATGAGTGTGTCAATAACATATCAATGATTCTAAATTTCGGTGACGATTCTATCAAATTTATAAAATCATGATTATGAGTTGTAGATTCCGTTAATTTATAAGTTTAAAACTTTTCCTGTCCGAGTAAAAAAATAAAATATTGACTCTGAAGCTCTGGAGCAGGATTTTTGAATTGATAGCTGATTTTTATTTTTCAGGCCAGGGTTGAATGTTCCACGTATTCTATTACCGAGCCATCGGGATGCTTTACTGTCATGTTCCTGCCGGTCGGGACCTTATTTGGGCCCCGTATAATTTCTGCACCTTTTTCTTCCAGATAAGCCTTGAATTCATTAAGAGAATCGACAAGAAAGGTAGCCTGCGTACTTCTGAAGAGTTTTAGAGCTTCATCCGAACCGGCTATTAGTAAAACATTTTCTATTTGAACCAGTTCCAGGCCGATTTGCGGGATTGCAAAGCGCATGGCTTTGGGGGAGCCGAGAAGTTCTTCGTAGAATTCAAGGGCTGAGTTGAGATCGTTTACGTAGAGACGAGAGAGGGTCTGAAGGATTTTCATTATATCACAAAAACTGATTTTTGTTATACTTCTATAAATCGTCATCTGCCCACAATATAAAAAATTATTTATATGTTTCAAAACAATGAATTAAAAATTGTTTTTCGGGTTGAAGTTCCATTGAGGTAGGCCAGTAAATGGATAATGATATGATAGAAGAACTGCGGAAAATTGTAGTTGAATCTCTGCAATCTGAAGAAGGAAATTTAAACAAAGCAGTTGACCTTGCAATTAACTTCTCAACAAAAAATTTGATTTCTTTTGATCAGTTATTAGATCTGAGCACTCTCTGTGGATCGGAAGGATCCTATGAATTAGTATATATATTTGCAAAGACCGCTGCAAGCTTATCAACAGGACCTGAAAAAGCAGTTGCTCATTATAATGCGGGAACAGCTTCTTACTTTTTGAACCTACCTATGGAAGCAGAAGAACAGTATAAGCTTGCTCTGGAAGCAGACCCCAATGATGCAAGCACACACTCAAATTATGGAATTCTCCTGAAACAAATGGGGAGCTTTAGGGATGCAGAGAAACAATATAAGCTTGCTCTGGAAGCAGACCCCAGTCATGTCAGTACACATTCTAATTACGGAAATCTCCTTTCAGATATGGGACGCC
>NZ_LZPK01000146.1:0-11466 GCF_001729375.1 Methanosarcina sp. A14
GCTATCTTTTGCAGAAGTGAATGAGCTTACACCTGCCTTTTTGAATTCGGCAATAGGACAGCTTTACGGCTGTTTTCCTGCAGAGCAGATTGAGAGCAACCTCTTATTCACGGATATCTCCGAAGAAGATGAGATCATCCTTAAGAGAGTAATCGAGCGGGTGAAAACCTATTTTGAACATGCATATACCTGCAGAAAGGCGCTGAAAGATGTGCTTGGAGGAGAAGATGCGTAAGAGCGTTCATCAAGCAACCGTTTTTCCGGTGAGGCGCCGCCCAAGACTTCGCGCCGGAGGGCCAAGACCCATAAAACCTGCTCCTGTAACGGTGCATTCCATAGAGATGTATGATTTTCCAGAAGGCAAAAGCTACTTCTTTGATACCAACATCTGGCTGTACATCTACGGCCCAATCGGCTGGCCTGACCAGCGGTCGGATGCCTATTCAAAGGCTTTGAAAGAAATAATTAATTCCGACGGCACGATCTATATAAACTGCATGATAATTTCAGAATTCATAAACACCTTCGCCAGAATCGAGTTTAAGCAGCAGACTGAGTTTACAAGGTTCAAGGAATTTCGAAACTCTCTGGCATTTCGGGCAATCGCCCAGGATATAGCCTATAACGTAAGAAAAATTCTTAAAAATACCCTCGCCTGCGATCCCGAAATGGAAGCTATAGATCTTCCTGAAGTCATGGACATGTTCGAGCAGGGTAAATACGATTTCAACGATCTTCTCTTTGCCCAGATATGCCGAGCAAAAAATATGGTTTTCGTAACCCATGACAAGGATTTCAGTGAACTTGGAGTTGAAATTCTAACTGCAAATGAGAGGGTGGTAGATGTGGGGAGAGAAGGAAAAGAAGGAAGAGAATGACCGGTTTTTAGCTTCTTATTTTTCAGGCTCAATCTCAAGATAGAGTTCAGTTGATTCTTTTATTCTTCTGTTTAATTTGTCAATGGTCTCTGCCTGCGTGTGACATCCAGGAAGTTCAGGTATCGAAGCTACGTAAATGCCGTCTTCGTCCTGTTCAAATGTCGATTTTCAAATCAATTTTAAAAATGTGTTCCGGAGTGAATTGTTTTTTATCATTAAGGATGATCCCTCTTTTATAAAACTGAAAGTCAGGGAATACGACAAAATAAACCACTGCTCCCAATTTCAAAAAATATCCTGGAATTAATCTCTTACTTGAATATTTCTTGAATCTGCTTGCCTGATAAATGATTTTGTGCCAGCCCAAATCCAGGCCACCGTTCCCGTCGGGAAAGTTTTTCCCTCCAAAAAATAAATACAACTTTCTGAAAATATTGGGTGATACAGATCTTCCAGCCCTTTATATTTAAAAATTTTCACGATTTCCTGTGTCTTTTTATCCTTGAAGTATACATCAAAAATGGGTCCTTTGATTTCTCTGAGACCGATATAACACTTGTTTTCCAAACTGATCCTGCCTATTATCTGATTGAAAATCCCTAAAAACCATGAATGCTCTATATTTCCAAAATCATAAAATCTTCAAACAGGGTCCCTAAATAGATAATTCTTAATAGAACAGGGAATAACTGAGATTTTTTCCTCACGACAAATTTATCATTTATGCAAATAAAAATACTATTGAATTCCATTGTACTGGTTGAAAAAGCCGGCTTGACGGCTGCCAGAAAAAGGTTACTGAAAAATTAATAGCAGTGCTCTTATAATCAGATTTACCGAACCGGGGAGAAGATAATGCCTACAAAAGAAGAGCTAGACAGCCAGATTATGGACCTCTGGGATGAGATCTTTGATCTTGACGACAAAAGTAAGGAAGAATTAGAGGCTAAGTATGCAGAATGGCGGGAAGTAGAACCGCGACTGGACGAAGGAGTAGATGAACTCGTAATACATATTGAGTCAATGAAAGGAATCAGTGAAGAAAGCCTGCTTATCTACAAAGAGGTTAAAAAAATCAAAGTCAGGTACAAGCAGCAGAAGGATGAGATACAGGCAAAAATAGATGCGCTGAATAAGGAAAAAGAAAAGATATAAAGATGTCACTGTTTGATTTTTCAGGAAAAAGCCGAAAATTAAGATACCTTCAATACATTTCATAATTCTTTTGTTCTTGTTTTTTCATGCAAGGCTGCTACTGGTAAGTTATTCAAAAGTAAATTTCTTGAGAAATATATTTTCCGCGCATACTGCTCCCCTCTTCCACACCTACCGTTTTTAGTTTTTGATCCTTCACCAAACCGATCCGCGACAGAATCTCTAGATCGTGAAATCCTCAAACCGGACCCCTGAATGCAAAATTTTTGATAGCGACCGGGAATTCCTAAGATACTTGTTAAAAGCTGAAGAGGGGGTTCTGGAATTTACTGGGAATATCTCTTGAGGAACTGGGTGGTGTGAAGGAGGTCGTTTGAACTTGCCGGGATCATGGAGTCTGAGGATGTTCTAAGGGTGCTGGAGAGGAATAGAGAGAAAAGAGTTCTCTGTTGAAAAGGAAAAAAGAGGATTTCATAAATAATTTGTTATTCTTCTTCCCTATGAATAACAGGCTTTCCCATTGCTTTTTCTATTCTTTTAAGAATTGCTTTTTTACGAGTTTCAAAGAATTTATTGAAATCATCATTCCTGATAAGTGAAGGTTCTATTACATGACTTGAAAGTATTTCATTCATCCTGAATTCATCGATTCCTGCAGTTTTTTGAATCTTTTCTACGTAGAAACTCGGTGCACTGCCACCTATTATACGGTTGGTTTTTGCAGAAAGGGGCGTTTTGTTGATAATGCTGTTGTACTCATCTTGGCTAATTCCATGGTTTTTACACCAATCTTGAGGAAAGATATGATGAATATCGATATTGTCCTCATAGTATGTCTGGATATCAATTGGCTCACCGGTTCTGAAGTCTATCCCTCCATCCCTCATGAGAAGCGCATAAATTCCTTTGTATGCTGCACTATTACGGGTTCGAAGTGTGTTAAGGCGTTCCGGGTCAAAGCTTGCTTCCTTTACAGTTGAAGGTTCTGGACCTCCATTGATCCAATCGAGAAGTTCAAGTAAGTCTTTTGCAAAACGGGTCTCTATGGCACTTCCATATAATTCTCCCAGCACACCGCACCAGTACCACTGGAATATTTTCTTTCTAACTCCGTCTGTATCGGCTTCGTCTCCAAGTACTGCAAGGGTTGCGGCTAGCGGAGTTATCTGAGTTCTATAGGGAATATCTCTAGGTGTGAATACATTTTGAATATTGAGAAGTTTTGCAGCCTTTTCAAAACCTTTGGCAACTTTATCGGCATTTTCTGTGTATTCTTCCAGTTTCATTTTGAGAATATCTTTACGCTTACAGCTGACAGCAGGGGCTTTTTCTTCAGCTTCTCCTTCCTCAAGTTTTTTTATCCTCTTTTTTAAAGTGGCTAGAAGACATACGGCTTGAAGGAAGTCTGTATTTTCTATACCTTGCAGTACACTAAATTTCTTTAAATGACTATTACGGATTCTCTCCCAGTCTTCTCTAAGATTAAAATTATCCGCAGCAAAGGTTGCTGTAAGAAGTTCAAATACAGTAAGCGTTACACCGCCAGTATTGACCTTTTCAAAAACGAGGCATACAGCTTCTTTTGGTGTACTATTGTTCATCATTATAAGGGGGATCTGATATTCCACAAAGCGGCTTATTACTTCCTTTTCAAATTCGCTAAACATCATTATCTTGTTTTTTCCGTATTCTCTGTTCCACCAGTACTCCTGATACGCCATCCGCCAGTTAGAGCTGTCCAGAATCTGATTAAGTGGAAATAGACCTGCTTCAAACTCATTTTCAGGTGTGGAGTAATCCTCGATAGATTCCCCCCTGAAGTTTCTGACAATTCTATCTTCAGCGATGCTCCTGATACAATCTTCTCTATCCACGTATGGATTAAGGGATCTTTCAATATCGATGTAATAGTGCCTTTTAATCGGTTTTTTCCTTATATCTTCAGTATCAACCGCTTTTTTTCTCAAAATAGACTGGTAGAGTGCAGTTAATCTTTGCTGTCCATCAAGAATCAGCTGACTCGGTTCTGGTTGTGGATCAAGTATCAGACCTTCGATGAGTCTTGGCTTAAAACGAACCTCATCGTTCCCAGTTTGAAGCATCATTACAGCTCCGATCGGAAAAGAAAGGGAAACACTCGCGAGCAAGCTTTTTATGCGTTCATCGTCCCAGACCCAGCCACGCTGAAAGTCAGGAAGTTGAACTTTTCCGATTGTGATGTCTTTCAGTATATCTTTCATGAACGACTTTGTGCTGTCAAAAGTTGTAATCGCACTCATTTTTTACCCTTCGGTTATTTCAGGATCTGTCTATCTACTAATGGGAAAAATTTAAAAACCTTCCTAAAACGTTTAAATCGAATAAATAGGAAATTAAGGAACAGTGAAGAATGAGTACATCTGTTCCTTCGATAGATAATAAATTATTAAAGAATTAACTACTGACCAAAAGTGAATAAGTGAACAGAAAATTAATAATGTTCCCTTATATATTCATAAGCTTTATCGAAAAGCTCCTGATCTTTGTGAAGCTTGTATTTCAACAATGTTTTGCGCAGAGCTTTCTTTATCTCTTTTTCACCCGTATCAGTCCACTGCCAGCCGTCAAATCTGGTATATTTTACAACGCTATCGATGTCGTTTACTATTTTTTCTACTATTACTGGGGTTTGCTCGATTTTACATTCCATAAATAATTGAGTAAGAGCTTCCTTTGTATTGTCAACAGGTTCAGCAGGAGTTTCTCTTTCAAGTATGACAGTTTCCTTTGCAATCTCAAGAAGTCCTTTTAAGAATTCAATGCTATTGATTGTATTTTTATAATGTTTGTTTTTTAGCTCTTCAAGTTTTTTACCCAGCTCTTCAAACCGTGGATCGTTTGCATTCTTGTGTAGCTTCCACTCAATTTTTATTTCAATATTTTTAGCTCTCTTGGATGCTTCTTTTTCTGAGATTTTCTCAAGGATATCTGCATCCATTATAAGCGTTTCAAGATCATCTCGAATTATTTGAACGGTGGTGTTCTCATGTATAAGATCAAGAGTTTTAGGACCAAGTACATACCATACAAGTTTCCCATTGCTGTCTGTTGGTCTTATAGATTGATATACCTGAGTGAGCCATTTGTAATCGGTTTCATACGGATTTAAAAATGAGTCTGGAGAGAGAGCTTCCCAGTGTCTCGCAAGATATGAATAATCTGCTGCAAATTGATCCCTTCGTTCATTTGTGAGCAGACATTCCTGGGCGGGAAGTAACCCCTCGTATCCTTCAAGACTCCGGTCAATTCCTTCAAAATAAGCTAAGCATGTTTCAAGGGCAAGCGGGAATTCGTCTTTTAATTTGTTAAGATTAGATATTACGTTCTGTATCTCTTTAATATCAAAGTTGAGAGCATTTGCAACATTATCAAAGATCCCTAAATAATCAACTACAAGCCCATGATCTTTGTTTTTATACGGACGGTTTACCCGGCAAATTGCCTGAAGAAGAGTATGGTCTTTCATGGGTTTGTCAAGATACATAACCTCATTAATTGGAGCATCGAAACCTGTTAAGAGTTTAGAGGTTACAATCAGGAGTTTGAGAGGGTCAGACGGGTCTCTGAAACGATCCAGCAGTTTTGCGAGTTCATCATCAGTTAGTGAGTATTTATCTTTCCAGTCTTCCGGGTCTTTTTGTCCTAGAGTCATAACAACAGCAGACTCCTCTGGACTCAGGTATTTATTAATTTCCTGTTTGTAGAGATGACATGCCTCTCTATCGAAAGTGACGATTTGACCTTTAAAATTACTTGGTTCTATATGTTCTTTATAGTGATCCACAATGTTTTTACAGACCTTTCTTATCCGATCTGGAGACTTTACAAGTACACCGAATTTTGCGGCACGTTTTGATAGCTGGATTTTATCATCTTCTTCCAGCTGGTCAATCATCTCATGGAAGGCTTCATCAATAGCTTTCTGGTTGATATGGAGTTCTACGGGTCTTGGTACAAAATAGATTGGAAGGGTTGCTTTATCTTTCAGTGACTGCTCAAAACCGTATTTATTCATGTACCCGTTTTTATCTTCTTCAGCCCCAAAAGCCCAGAAAGTATTTCGATCTCTTGTGTTTATCGGAGTGCCGGTAAGCCCGAAAAGAAACGCATTTGGCAGGGCTTCTCTCATCTTCTTTCCCAGATCGCCTTCCTGAGTCCTATGGGCTTCGTCAACCAGCACAATGATATTATCCCTTTCATTTAAAATGCCGTCTGCCTCTGCGAATTTATGAATTGTAGTAATGATTATCTTTCGTGTATCCTGCTCAAGTAAGCGTTTCAACTCTTCTCTTGATTCCGTTGTTACTGTATTTGGAATATTTGCAGCATTGAATGTACCGGTAATCTGGGAGTTCAGGTCAATTCGATCCACAACAATGATAACAGTAGGACTTTTAAGTTCTGGATTCTGCCGAAGCTGCAGAGCTGCATAGACCATCAGTAGAGACTTTCCAGATCCCTGAAAATGCCAGATAAGCCCTTTTTTGATCCGACCTTCAATTACCCTTTTTATTATCTGCTTTGTTGCTTCATACTGCTGGTACCGGCAGAGAACTTTGATTTTCTGGCTGTTCTGGTCCGTGCTGAATATTGTAAAATTCTTCGTAATATCAAGCACAGTTTCCGGACTTAACATCAGGTTTACAGCATGTTTTACTTCTTCCAGTTGCTCAAAAGTAGTATCCGTAGTTTTTCTCCAGGGCTGCCACTTTTCGATCGGAAGCTTGACCGACCCTACACGATAATTTTTCCCTTCGCTTGCAAAACAGAAAACGCTTGGCACAAATAATTCCGGAACGGATTTCTGATACTCATCAAGCTGAATAGCTCCATCAAGCCAGGATATTGAAGGTCTCACCGGACTTTTTGCTTCCCCAATGACCAGAGGAATCCCGTTTACCAGTAGTACAAGGTCTGGTCTTCTGTTCAGGTTTCTTTTCGGTGTGAAACTGTACTGAGTGGTAACTATGAATTCATTGTTTTCCGGCTTCTCGTAATCAATCAATTTTATAGAAACGTGTTCCCCTCTCTCTCCAAAAGGCATGGTTTTTTCATTTTTGAGCCACCGGGAAAATTCTTCATTGGCTTTTACAAGCCCTAAGCCTCTGACAGAAATGAGAATAGCTCTTAATTTATAGATGATTTCATCTGCACGGTTTGGGTTTTCTGCAACGAGAGGGTTCAATCTGACCAGTGCATTTACAAGATTTTCTTCTACAAGAATATCTGATTCTGCCCTGTTGAGTTCACTTCTTGGGACAAATCTCCATCCAATATTCTTCAATAGATCCCGAATAAAATTTTCAACTGAATTTTCCTCGTTGAACACCAGAAACCCATTCCTTTTAATTAAATCTTGAGTAAAACTATTGTAACATATTTTTGATTACCTCTAATTAACTTTTACTAAATATAATAGAATATTTTTGTATTAATTATATGTTTGAAGACCTAAACTCCATTTGTAGTGAATGATATTTACCCCCTGCAAACTTACAAAAAAATTAATACTTGTTGAGTGATATCTGTAAATATGACAATTCCATCTGATTTTGAAAAGCTTGTTAATAGAGTTGAAGAGACCTGGGACAAACCTGGAATGATAACAGACGATGATTCTCTCTGGTACAACTTCTGTATAGCTGCGCTTCTTGGTGGAAACCTGACTGATGCAGAAGTAAATTATGAATTCAATATTCTCAATAAATATAGGCTCCTTGACCGAGAAAAGCTGGATTACGGCTGGATCATGACAGCAAAGACTCATTTGTTGGCTGAAAAAGAGGCTGTAGAAGAGCCAAACAAAAGAGGGAAGATTGCCGCTATCAATAAACTGGATGCTGGAATCACAGATATTGAAATTATCCTAAAGTCTGCAGATTCTGTTTTTAACTCTATAAAATTAAATGCCGAATACATTCAAAGTATATCTGAAGATTTAGATCAACAGAAAAACCTGCTTGTAGAAGTTGCTTCTTCAAATGAGGCTTACAAGATCATAGGACTAAAATCAGCATGGCACAAAAATAAGATTTATGGAATAGCTTATACCAAAGCTTTGATCTGGCTTCATAATTGTGGAATTTGCCTCGACCTGATTCCAAATAACAATCATTCAATTAAGTTTCTGGAAGAATGTAAAGTACACACAACTAATGACTTTTTCGTTGTTAATACGCACTTTTCCTCGATTTGTGAATTGATAAAAGCAGATATTTATTTTGCAGGGATTGCTCTCTGGTATTATGAAGCAACCAGAAGTCTGGTTCCAAGTAACTTTAGAAATCAGTATTCTCCAAAAAAGTTGATCAAAATAATGGATAAAAATAATCTGGATTTAAATGACATTTCGGATATGATTGCAGACATAGAGCGTGTTGAAGAACTTAAATCCCTCTTGAAATCAAAATCTTGAAATAAACGACAAATACTAATAGTGCATATAGGTAATAGTGCTTCAGTATTAAGCACTACAACGCTACAGATTTAATTAAAAATTATACAAAAAATGCGGTTGTTACAAGGGGATTGTATGCCAGAAGAGGACAAATCCAGTTCCAGAAAAGCTTTCATTCTTGAACTTCTCTCAGGACTGGGTAAAATAGAAGGCAGAACCAAATTACAAAAAATAGTATTTTTAGGACAAATGGAGCTTGGGCTCCCTGAATTTTTCAAATTCGATAAATATCACTACGGGCCTTATTCCTGGGATCTTACTGAAACCATTGAAGATTTGATTGCAACCGGCTACATCAAAGAAGAAAAAGAGCACTGCGGAGATTTTGTCACATATGTCTACAAGCTTTCGGATTTTGCCCAATCCGAAATTAAACTTCCATCCGAATATATCCCTGGAGATAAAATAGAGACCCTGAAAAAACTTTCTGAACTTCCCAGGAGTGCAATAATTGAATACGTCTACAGGAAATACCTCCCAGAAAGACTTAATGCATAACGGTTTTCCTTTAGTTATCAAACCTCTTGATTACGTGGAATCTGAAGAAATTAAGAAACTAATCTTTGCTTTTGAAGACGACAGGACTCTACGTAACTTTTTTATAAAACAAACTTTTTCAGGCCTATCTTCAAAAGACGATTCCCAAGAAATAAGCAAAGAAAACAACACTTACCAGTACTTTTTTGACTTCATCCGGGAATCCCGCCTACTTCCCAAAGCAATGCCCGGAAAATCAACCTCAAAATACTATACCTATATTTCCAACCTGTCCAATATCGCAGATCAATTATTCTCCAATACAATAAACAGATCTCTTGCTCATGTTTGTGAAAAAGCCGAAAAAATAGGGATAATAACTCCTGACATTTACATTGACTCGGTACAACACAAAGGAAAGGAATTCGATAAAGTCACTTTCGCAGATGAAGAATCTAATTCTGAAGACTTTCCCCTTTGCACTCCCGAAAAGTTTTGTTTCTACAAAATCTCAGAAGCCCTTTATGAAATCTGGATAAAACCAGAATATACCGGCTTGTTTCTTGAAGTCTGGGTTTACCATACCTTAAAAGAACATTTCAAATCAAATGAAGATATTGAGATCTTTCACAGTGTACAGGTATACAACAAAGGAGCGAGAGAACAACCCGAAACAATTGAAGCCTTAATCGAAAGCAACTCTTCGAAATCTGAAATCTCGGAAGTTACTGAACTTGATGTCCTTATCACAAAGAACGATAAACCTGTTTGTATCATAGAATGCAAAAACACCGAAGCGAAGATGTATGATGTCATGAAACTCTATGGTGTAACCCAATTACTAAAAATAGATAATGGAATTATGGTGACTAATAAGTTCCATGAGTCTAAAGGTATAACTAATTTTGAGAACCTTCATATTGTTTCTGATGCGATCAATAATCTGGATTTTCCTAAAAATGTTGTTGAAATGGTGGAGGAAATTATAGGGCACTCCCCCTGAATTTTCATGAAATGATTACTGGAATACACTTAAGCATTAGATTCCCTGAGAGCATTTCATTTAATATTTTCTTTTTGAGGTGACCAAGATTACTTAAACTTAAATGATATGTTTCTATTATACTGTCTATATTCTCAAAAATACTAACTATCTTTTTTTGTTCTTCTAAAGAGCTAGGCAACGCAATTTTTGTTTTTTTAACTATATCAGTATTTAAATTTCCTTGAGTTCCAACTTGTCTTTTATTCTCAAATTCTTTTTCACTCTTTAGTAATACATAAAACAAAAAGTCATTGATAATTCCTTTCTTTATATCAGAAAATAGAACGAATCCATCATGTATACAGGCATCCATATCAACAATTACAGGCTTACCTATTGTAGCACATATGCTCATTATCAGATCCCCTCTATGCACTGGTACACTTTTAGAAACTCCTAACTCCGAGAGATATTGAGATGTTTTATTGATATATTTATATGTGGAGGTAACATCTGCAATCCTGATCCAACCAGTCCCTTCTGAATCAAAATATCTAGAATCGTTAATTGGACGTGGTGATGCTCCTCTCCTCACATTTGATATATTCCCTAATCTCACAACTTCCCATTCCTCCGGAATCCTCCCCAGTTCACTATCTTTAAATCGGGTATGCCCAATTCCTTTTGTCAGCAGTTCATTAAGAAGCCCCTGTTTGAGTGTTTCAGTTGTTTCTATGAGTTTTTCGGTTTTCTGGATGTTATCTTCGATGGACCAGAGAAGTCCAGAGATCTTCTTTTGTTCTTCGATGCTTGGAAGCCAGAATTCCTGTGCGGCAAGGTTTTTCCATTTTATTGTTGGGGACATTGATCCTTCGGAAATTGAGTGTGCAGTCTTCCAGAAGATACTTGATTGCATGAAACAAGGTAAAAAGTCAGGGTAGATTTTATCTCCCGTTGGGCGAAGAACCATTGAGTGAGCTGAAACTACAGCGTCTCGGTCGCTTACTGCAACTTTTCTCAAATATGCACGGCGTTTTCCGAAAATGATGTCTCCTTTTTTACAGAGGAATTTTGTTGCGTCAACATCTTCCGTTGAACCAAATCTCTTGATTCTTATACAGTCAGTGTCCAGATGCTCCAGGCCAATGTAGTCTTTGAGTCCTGATTCGATAGGTTTTTCTATCCTATCTGTAACAATTGTGGCAATTTCATCAAATCTTACTTTTTGCCAGTTTGGAGGAACGTTTTTCAGGTTACTGGTCATTTAATCCTACCTCTGATAAGATTGAAAATATCTCTTCATTTGCTTCTTTTATTCTCTGGCTGCTTTCTGTCCATTCCTGAATCAGTACTTCTAACGGTTCTTTTACTTCTCCAAGATCGTACTTCTCGACATAGAGAGGTACGTTGAGATTGTAGTCGTTTTCTTTCACTTCTTTTATCGTGGCAACGTAAGATTTTCTGGAGACATTCTC
>NZ_LZPK01000147.1:0-12566 GCF_001729375.1 Methanosarcina sp. A14
GACATCTGCGGAAAGACAGTTTGATACTTTCATATTAGAGATTCAAAAAGCGATCATAAATATGGATATCTGAGAAGGTGCGCTTCAAAATAAATAAAGAGTTTTGACAGACTCTCTAATCTCGTCCTTTACAGATGCCCATTCTCTATACACACCACTTTTTATTTTTTTCCAATTATATATTATTATATAAATAAAGCAGATTGGTTCGTAAAACTATCCTGAAAATAAGAAGATTTGAACCGTCTTCTAAATTTTGTAACGTTTGTGGATATTAGAATTCAGATTTGACATTAAAGGATAGAGAATATATCTGCCCTGATTGCAAAACATCGAATGTGCAAGTCCTATAGTAAAGTCTGTTTTAAAAAATACATATGAGCTCATCTCAAAACCAATATTATTCCCACATCAGTAAGAGTTTTAGAATTATCATTCAGGATCAGAATCTCTATTGATAATCCAGAATATGAAATTCAGAAAAGCAATTTTGAGTTCTGGGATGAGCTCTATTAAAATAATATTTTTAAAGTCCAGATCTAGATCTGGACTGCTGAATAATTTATGGTCTTAATTGAAGTTAACTTGCACATTATCAAACTTTATTTTACTTTCAGATCCCTAAACTGTACTTATTCTATCACATTTTTTCCTTAGTTTTTTCTTGTAATTCCAAAAGCAGTTGCTGAAGGATCAGACTTGGGAAGTCGGTTCTTTACTCCAACTAACCGCACAACCACCATACTGATCTCAAAGAAAACCACCATAGGCACGGCAACCATTATCTGACTGAAAACATCGGGAGGAGTGATAATAGCTCCTACGACTAAGAACAGAATGTATATATGCTTGCGGTAGGTCGCAAGAGTACTATATTTTACATATCCGTTACGGGTCAAGAAAGTAAGAACTATTGGAAGTTCGAAGATCACACCAAAGATTGCCGTGCATGAAGCTGCAAATGAAATAAACTTAAAGATCGAATAAGTTGCAGTCACTCCTGAGCCTGCTGCATCCATGTAAAGGTATTTCAGAAAGAGAGGCAACATAATAAAGTAAGCGTATGAAGCCCCAAGAATAAACATGACAATGACCGCTAAACTCAGAACGGTAAACTGCCCCTTTCCAATAGATACTGGAACTTTAATTGAGTACCGTTTCGAGATAGCCCTATAAGCATAGAATGCAATAATAGGCAGGATAAGGAGCACTCCTATTATAATAGAGAGCTTTAGCTTCAGCATCATTACTTCAAGAGGAGACACATAAACCAGCTTTGCGCCCTCGGGCAGAAGGTCAACTTTCATTTTCTCAATTATAGGACCTGTAAACTGGAAAGAGAGAATAATGCCTGCAGTAAAAACCCCGAAAATCACAAGTAACTTATTTCGCAGGGTCAGCAGGATTACACTGAGGTTTTCAATGGCTTCAGACATATGGAGTACCTATCCGGAAAAGCAAAAGAAAGTTCTTTATCCCATTTGAGGGAACTCTTATTCACTGCAGGGATTTTTATCATCAACTCTCTTTTTACCTATTTTGTTTTTTCGCTTTGGGTTTATCCGGCTCTTTTCATGGAATCCTTCAAATATTTCCTGAAACTGCCACCATTCAGGAGGAATTCGATTCTCGGAAGCCACAAAGTTCGAGTACGGAAACAATAGTGTTCAAGTACGGGGAACAATAGTGTTCAAGTACGGGGAACAATAGTGTTCAAGTACCGGGAAATAAGTAGTTATCTTAAAAACTTATATTTATAATAAGTGTATTATATTTATTACCTTAGTCAGGCTATAGTAATTATCTTAATTGAGTTGTACCAATTACCATAAATATATTATAAATTCTCAACTAATTTATATTAATTACGATAAGTATATTCTATAAATTATCTTAATTAAGTTATATTATTTCCTTTACCGGATTAAGATAGTTTGTTTAATCTGATTATATTAATCATTTTAAGTGTTTCTATTATAAAGTGTTTCTATTATAATGACTCGGGTGACATAAATCTTCAGATATGCCGCTATTGGGTATGCAAATATATAGTAGAAAGATATTGTGAAAAAGAACCATAAGCTGCATCCCGAAGATCTCCTGCACCTGAGAACCGAAATATCTCGAATGGGATGCAGATTCACATTTAATATTATGTTTCGATATTAATATATTTATCCAGGTACACATAAGAGCGGAAATAAATGGACTCACAGCACACAGCCAACGGAACAACAGCTCCTAACGGAAAAACATCGGGAATCAATTCATATACCTCCGGTGTTCCGGGAGATGTCGAAGAACCCATTACGTTCCACCTGTTAGAGCTAAGGAACCGTTTGGCAATTGTTTTAATCTGGCTTTTTCTGGGAATAATTCTTGCTTTCCCATTCTCGGCAAAAGGGATGTTGCTTATCTGGAAGGAATTTATAAGTACTGACATTTACATGACAGCGTACTCGCCCCTTGAATGGATCTTTGCTCGTCTCAAGCTCTGTCTTGTATTCGCCCTTGCGATCTCTATTCCGCAGCTATTCTATCAGCTTTACAGGTTTGCAGGCAAGGGACTTTATCCTCATGAAAAGCGCTTTTTCCTCAAGGTCATACCTGCATCTTTCCTGCTTTTTATCTTCGGGGTCGTTATAGGTTACTTTATCGTCCTGCCTGTAATGTTCAAGTACATTCTATTTTACTCAGGCGATGCGGCTACAGCGCAACTTTCCGTTCAGGATACTCTCTCAGCAGTAACCACAATCCTTGCAGGTTTCGGCATCGTCTTCCAGCTTCCCCTGCTTGTGGTTTTTGCCGTGAAAATGGGACTTATAGAATACCAGACTCTTAAAAAGCAGAGGATACTGGTCTACAGTGTGATTATGGCAGTTTCACTATTCCTTTCGCCTGATCCTACATTCATTGCCCAAATCCTTGTGGCATTTTTACTTGTAGTCCTTTTTGAGTTCAGCCTGTTACTTATCCGACTATTTTGATAGTCGGTTTGCATATTTATGGGATTATTTATTTTTAAAAACATGTATTTTTAAAATAATCTCCAAATAAGCCAGTCCACCGATGTTGTTACAAGAACTTTTATATTAGATTGTTGATAATAGCCAA
Organism: Methanosarcina sp. A14; assembly: GCF_001729375.1. Lineage (NCBI taxonomy): Archaea > Methanobacteriati > Methanobacteriota > Methanomicrobia > Methanosarcinales > Methanosarcinaceae > Methanosarcina > Methanosarcina sp. A14. The sequence continues at coordinate 3,115 of NZ_LZPK01000147.1, forward strand.
CAATGATAGGTACACCCGAATTGATAGCAATTCTCGTTGCTGTTCTCTTTCTCTTTGGGCCCCAGAAGCTTCCTGAGCTTGCACGGTCTTTAGGAGGTGCGATGGGAGAATTTAAAAAAGCCCAGCGCGCTTCTGAGCTTGAGCTCAATCAATTCGATGCCTACACCCGAAAGGCTGCAAATACAGTCGCTTCTGAGGAAAAAGAGAAAGAGAAGGAACAAAAAGAAACTCCAGGCAGTAGTAAAGAAGCAAAAACCGATTCAGAGCTGAAAACCTATACAGAGCAAAAAACCTGTACAGAGCTGAAAACTGATACAGAACTGAAAACCGGTACAGACTTGGAAAATAAGCAGGAAGCTGAAAAATCTCTCTCCGAACAGGAAGAGTCTCGAAAGAGCTGAAGCATTGGGACCAAGCTAAGATAAAAGGAGAATAAAGAGACAGACTGAATAGATCAAAATCAAATAGAAAAAAATAAATATAAAACATTTAAGATATAAATAGAACTAGAAACTTTATATACCATAAAAAATCTTAGCTTAATTTATAGATATTTTCAATTTATTAGATCATTATTACTGCTGAATTTTACTTATTTAAGAAAACGAAAAGCTTGAGGTTAAGCCATGATAGGTCCACAAGAACTTATACCGATTTTCGCAATAATTGTACTCCTTTTTGGGGCTTCTAAACTTCCCGAACTGGCAAGGTCCATGGGAAGTTCAGTGGGCGAATTCAAGAAAGCTCAGAAGGAATCCGAACTAAGCCTTAAGGAATTTGAAAAATCCATAACAGACCCCATAACTCCAAAGAGCAAGGTACAGGAAACTGCCCAGAAACTCGGGATTGACATAAGAGGAAAGACCGATGATCAGCTTCTGGAGGAGATCCAGAAAGCCGCAGAAAAACCAAAAGAGGTCTCAGAACCCTGAAAAATCCTGAAAAGTGAATTTCTTTTTTCTTTTCATGGCATTATTCCAGGTTTAACCTTTTTTAATTAAGTTTCTCTTTTTTATTTTAACCGAAATTTTTATTTTTTGTCCTGCCAGAATAAAGAGTAGTGAAACAACTTAACAGGAGTGTTTTTGTGGCAGAGCTAATCACTGAAGTCGACAACAACGATAACTTTCTCGGGCTGCGTGAACGAGAGGAGTTTTATTCGGGAAAACATATTCATAGGGCTGCCCAACTTATCCTTCTCAACCCTGAAAATAAAATGCTTATCCAGAAAAGAGCACCTCAAAAACGGTGGTTTCCGGGACGTTATACATACTCGGTAAGCGGTACTGTAGCAAATGAGTCTTATGAAGCCTGCATGGCACGGGAAATGCTTGAAGAAATAGGAATCTCGGTTCCATTCCAAAAATTATTTAAAATTCCCTGCGTCGTCGAAAACAAAGGAGCCTTTCATATGGTATTTTCAGGCCTTTGTTCGGAAAAAAATGCAAGCTTAATTCGGCCTGATCCGGAAGAAGCCGTATCTGTAGAATGGATTGAACTTGAAGAACTGCATAGGGCTGTCAAAACTGAACCTGAGAAATATACGCCTTCCCTGCGAGAAGGAATTATAAAAATTTTCCGCGAAGGGTGCGAAAAATATATTTTTTGAGATCTAATGGAACTCTCTCAGTGAGAATACATAATTGGTTCAGTAAAGAATCATGATTGGTTCAGCAAAGAATACCTAACTGGTAAATTTGCGGTTTTGCCCTGGAGTTTCTTTCCGATTCTTGTCTGGTGCTTATTCTTATCTGTCGTTTGCTGAGTACTCCGCTTAATATCCGTATTCACTCGGTGGATGTTTTGAACCGGCATATTCACCTACTATGGGAATGTGTTCCCCACATTTCGGGCAGGTTTTCTCAGGTGTGATCTCATACTTTTCAATATCGAAATAGCCACGCTTGATCAACATTTTTCCGCAGTTCGGGCAGAAAGTATTGTTGCGGTCACTGCCAGGAACATTGCCCATGTAAACATACTTCATCCCTTCCTCAGTTGCAATTTTACAGGCTTCCTCCATGGTTTTTACAGGTGTCGGGTAGAGGTCCTGCATCTTGTACTGGGGATGGAAACGGGTAAAATGCAGGGGAGTCTCAGGTCCGAGATTTTTATATACCCATTTTGAAAGTTCCCTTATTTCATCAAGGGAATCGTTTACACTTGGAATAATGAGGTTTGTAATCTCAACATGTATTCCAAGTTGTTTTGCAAGAGCAGAAGCCTCGAGCACAGGGGCGAGTTTTGCGCTGGCTACATCGTGATAGAATTTTTCAGTGAATGCTTTGATATCGATATTCGCGGCATCCAGATAGGGCGCTATGTGTCTGAGGGCATCAGGCGTCATATACCCATTTGTCACATAGATTGTTCCAAGCCCTGCCTCTTTTGCCAGTTTTGCACACTCGTAGGTATACTCATGCCAGATTGTGGGCTCATTATAGGTCCAGGCAATGGAGCTTGAACGTGAGAGGAGCGCCCTTTCAACAAGTTCATCAGGTGGAATATCCATTGTGTAAGCATCTTCCAGGCAGACCTGAGAAATCGACCAGTTTTGGCAGTGCTTACATCGGAAGTTGCACCCTATTGACCCGACAGAATAAACATAAGAACCTGGATAAAAGTGATAAAGGGGTTTTTTTTCGACAGGATCAACTGCCTCGCTTGAAACCGTTCCATAGATAAGAGTATATAGTTCTCCATCCCTGTTTTCCCGAACTCCGCAAAAGCCCCTTTTTCCCTGGGAAATTTTGCAACTATGGGCACAGAGCTTGCAGTGTACTTTATTATCTCCGATTTTCTCGTAGAGCATGGCTTCTTTTATCACAGCAATCCCCATTTAGAAATTGTTTTACAGCATAATAACGTTGCTGTTTCAGATTTTTCAGTTTTTTAGGAAGAAGTTGTCAACTCATGTGTAAGTTTCTGAACCTGGTAATACTATCTGGAACAATAGGGTTTAAAACAACACGATCTGAAACAATTCGATTTGAAACAAAGCGATCTAAAACAATGCAATCCGAAACAATCTCATTCCTTGATAACATTGCCTTTGCAGAAAAAGCAGCAATTATAATTTGTTTTCCACCTTGAACCTCATGCTGAACTCGGTTCCGTTTTCTCTATTCAATTCGATTTCGCCTTCCAGCTGATTAACCAGGATGCTTACCAGCTGCAAGCCAAGGGTTTCAGGATTTTCGAGGTTTACAGTTTCCGGGATACCTTTCCCATTGTCCGAGACCGTAAGGTTAAATTCTGTACTTTCGCCTTCTGGACCTATCTCTTCTCTGAGGTGTCCGAGCTTGTCGTTTCTGGAAAGTCTGATCCGAATTTCTCCGTTTTTCCCATTGGAAAACGCATGCTTCAGGGAATTTGATACCAGTTCATTGACAATTAGCCCTAAAGGTACAGCAATATCCATGTCAAAGAAAATATTCTCCTCCAGCTCCGTTTTGAGGCTGATAGCTGCATCTCCAAGCCTGTAAGTCTGGAAAAGGTTTCCAATGAGTTTCTGAAGGTACGGAGAAAAGTTAAGCTTCTCAGTTCCCTCGCCTTCATGCAATTCCTCGTGAATTAAGGCAATAGAGATTACCCTGTCCTGGCTTTCCCTGAAGGCCTCAAGTACCTCCGAATTCGTAACGCATTCCATGTTGTTGAACTTTTCAGCCTGGAGGTCTAGCAGGGAAGAGATTACCTGGAGATTATTCTTGATACGGTGATGTATTTCTCTCTGGCGGGCAATTTTAATGTTCGCAAGAAATTCTTCGGTTTCCTTCCTTTCGGTTATATCATAAATTGTGCCCTGGTATAATTTCGGATTCCCATCTTTTCCCAAGACTTTCTGGTAAATTTCGTGTAGCCATCGGATTTTTCCGTCCCTGTGTGTTATGCGAAAATCAACTTTGGCATATTTATTACAAGTTGAATCACGAATCCGTTCCTCTTCTTTGAGGAGTAAAGGCAGATCCTCAGGAAGAATTATCTCTTTCCACTTAGCTCTGGACATAAGTTCTTCTTCAGTATGCCCTGTGATCTCTTTAACAGCTCCGTGCATGAATATGGGAATGAAATTCCTGTCTGTCTGGAAGGCAATCCCCTGGAAATTCTGTATGAGAGAACGGTATTTCATTTCACTCGCTTCAATTTTTTCCAGTGTGCATTTCCATTCTGTAATGTCTTTCATCACACCAATGGCCCTGTAAACTTTTCCCTTTTCATCTTTTAGCCAGACGCCCCGGATTTCAACGTAGATATATTTTCCATCTTTTTTCCTGAACTTGAATTCGGCCTGAATTCTCGCTTTTTTCCTGAAGAAGTTCTCCAGATTTTTAATCGTCTCAGTCCTGTCTTTGGGATGAATATGCTCTATCCACAATGATTCATCAAGATTTTTGAATTCATCCGGAGAATATCCTGTTACTTCCCGGATAGCTCCTGCCCATTCAACCTCATGTGTCTCAATCCTGAAATCAAATACTAACTGCCCTGTCTGTTCGGCTGCAGTACGGTATCTTTCCTCACTTTCTTGCAGGCTTTGGCTTGCAAACTTCTGTTCTGTTATATCTTTTACAACTCCGATGACCCTGCTTATACCTCCGCTTGAGTCCAGTATATCGGTTACGTTTTCCTCAAGACAAGCATAGTTGCCATTCTTTTTTTGGAACCGGTATTCCAGACGGCAGTTTCTTCCATTTTTCATATGGGTTTCATTGTTTATCCAGAGCTTATACCTGTCCTCAGGGTGAACGTAATTCATCCATAAGTTCACACCTGCACTTTTTAATTCTTCAGGGGTATATCCCGTAACTTCTTCAACCGAGCCAAGCCAGTCGACCTTATCAGCCACGATGTCGCAATTGTATACCATCTGCCCTGTTTTTTCAAGAATTGTCTTGTACATTTCCTCGTTTTTCTTAATTTGTTCACTCAGTTCATTTTTAGAACTGAGACTCTCTTTCAGGATTTTTTCCGTCTTCCTGAGTTTGGTTATATCCTGCATTACAGTAACAATTCCTATAGTCTCCCCTTTTTCGTCGCATAAGGCTGATTTATTTAAAATAAAAGTCTTTGTTGTTCCGTCCGCAACTATAAGTTCCTGTTCTATGGTTCTCGTCCCACCATGATTCAGGATTTCAGTTTCTATCTGGATCCATTCGTTACAACCTTCCAGGAGATCCCTCTTTTCTACAATATATTTTCTGGGAATATCTGAAAATTTCCTGGCAAGTTCGAGGAGTGTTCTCCCTATAACCTCTTCTTTTGGGAGACCAATGATTGTCCTTGCATGCGCCTCATTTACTAGAAGAAAAACTCCATTTTTATCTTTGTATGAGACTGGATTAACCATAGTGTCGAGCATATCTTTTATAATACGAGGACCACCCCGAAAAATAAGATCTGAGACCTTGCTTTTTTCATCAGATACTTTAACCTGACTACAAGCCACATCATTGGCTTTTAGCTCAGTTGTCTTTTTATCTTTATTTACCAGTGCTGTCGTTTCTTCATGACATTCTGGTTCTTCCTTATAGTCTTTCATCTTCTTTCCCCAAGAGGTTCTCGAAAATCAAGTTTTTTGGCACTCAAATTAACAGATAAGCTCTATGTTTCAAATGGACAGGATACACGGTTAAATAAATACATATAAAGTTAAAAAAAGTTTTTGACGTTTTCTAAATTCAATTTACCGTTAGCCAATAAGTTAGGTTATATTTCATGATAATTAATAGTTATCTCTTCAGGAAAGAAAGGAAAAAGTAATTTTTGAAATTTGAAAGTAATAAATTTGATGGGTAATAATGATTAATTGATTATGCTATTGTTAATAATGACTATCTCGAATAATAATAATCAGAATAGCGCAATTAATAAAAAAACAACTGAGAATAAGTAACTGAAAAAAAGGAACTGAGAATAAATAACTGAAAAAAAGGAACTGAGGAAAAGGCAATCCTCCTGCAAGGTTCAGGTTGTTTTCCGTGCAAACACAATCCTTGAGCCATCCGTCATGTCAAAAGTACGGAAAACTTCAAGCCCGTAATTACCAAGCATCTCTATATACTCATTAAAGGGGACGCTGTTTTCGAAACTGTAACCTGATCCTCCTTTTTTCACACCTTCAAAAGTCCAGAGGTTCCAGTCAAGGCTGATAAGTGGACTTGATTTCATTTTTTCATCAGGCATCTGCCTGGTTACGAAAATGCCTCCAGTATTTAAGGCTTTAGAAAGCTTGGGGATTAGAGAAGGCACTTTTCCTCCGGGATTAAAGGAAGAAAAAATAAGGTCATAGCCACTTCCGAGTTCATCTTTAAAAAAATCTCCCGGAATTGTCTCTACTCTTGAAGCTCCATATTTCTCTATGAAATATCTTGTTTCTCCAGTAACAGGTGGAAGGTCGAATACAAAAGCCTGAAGGTCTTCATTTAGCTTTGAAAAAGCGATTGCATAAAGCCCGTGTCCTCCTCCTATGTCAAGCAGCCTTTTGACATTTGTAAAGTCAACATTTTCCATGACAACCTGTACAGTTTCTTGGAGCAGACCACAGCGTGCATTTTCAGCCATACAGTGAACAACTTCCCCGAAAAAAGGCCCTTTATCGACAACATCGGGCCCCTGTTTTATAATCTGAGGGAGGCGAGCCCAGCGTTCGACATTTCTGAGCCTTTCGGCAAGGTAATGTTGCTGAGAAAACGGAGAACTTTTTAGGAGATAAGTTGCACTGAGTTCAGAGACAAGGTACACTGCATCGCCATTCTTTGTTCCATTATCATGGTTCTCAGATTCGGTTTCAGGTTTTCTATTGTTTTGACTGGCGATTGCATCTATTTTTATAATCTGCGCCTTTTCTTCTTCCTTGTTTATTCCTTCCTCAAACCTGTCAAGGAACCCGAGACCATGGAGAGCTTCACAGAAATGAGGCATGAGCAGAGGATCACAGCCAAGCTTTTCAGCCAGTTCCCCTGCTGACAAAGGAGATTTAAGTGCTTCAAACACTCCGAGCTCAAGAGCCGAAACAATTAGTTTGTACTCTTTTAAACCCTGAATAGAAGAATCTATAAACTTGAAAAAGTGATCGAAATCGATCTCAGGCTTTTGCATTAAATCCAGAATATTTCCAGCTTCATCTTCATTTTTAAGCTTTACACTGGCGTCGAGTTCATTTTTTAATCTGTTATTATCTGTAGCCTGTGCATTAACTTCAGTATCAGGTTCCGCTTTATCATCAATATTACTTTCCATGCCCTATCTCCTTTTTATTAATTCTTCCATACTTTTCACAGATCAATTCACAGATCAATTTTAAAAATTTAATATTCTCATATATTTACCCACTGTAAATATTAATCTACTGAAATATTGTAATAATTAATAAGATATGAAATTTGCTTTATATTAATATCAGTAAACATTGTTAACTAAAGGTACTACTCTATGAAGATAAAATTCAAGGTTAAGATTGAAACAATTGAAAAATATTATTATAACGAACTGGTACATACGGCAACTTGCATAGAAACTTTCTTTTTCTTCTTAAACATTTTTATGATAATTTGGATCAGTTAGAGTTAGGATCAGGTAGAGTCAGGATTAGTTAGAGTTAGGATCAGGTAGAGTTAGGACTTGAGCAGGTCTGCCTGGGAATGGATACAGCTGCTCCTATGGAAATCGTAGTAAACGAACTTGTTTCAAATGCCCTGAAGTATGCTTTTCCTGCAGGAGAGAAGGGAGAAGGAGAAAATGGAGAAGGAGAAGATGGAGAAAGAGAAAATGGAGAAGGAAAAGATGGAGAAAGAGAAAATGGAGAAAAAGAAGATGGAGAAAGAGAAGATGAAGAAATTCACATAAGTCTCTTTGCATCAGAGTATAGCAATAGAGAAAATGAAGCCAGGAGTCTGCAAAAACGAAGGAGGCTTTCAGTTTATTTTCTCTTCTGATAGTTGCCGATAACGGAGTAGGCATTCCCAAAAATTTCGGCTTCAGAAATACCGATTCTCTTGGGCTTCAACTTGTAAATATTCTCGTAGAACAGATTGAAGGTTGTATTGAACTTAAAAGATACACTGGAACTGAGTTCCGGATCATGTTCAAAAAGCAAAAAAATGAATGTAAATGAATGTAAGAGACAGGGATTTTCAACTTAACCAGGCCGATTCTCTAAACTGAACTTTTCACACAAAAAAAGGCAAAAAACGATAAATTTAAAAAAGAACTTTAGAAGGATGCGTCAACATAATCGACCGGCCTTTTAAAAACAGCTGCTATCATACCGTTTTCGTCGATCTCGTCCGCAAACTTGATGAGCTCCCAGCCTTCAGTCCCGAGGCTGTTAAGATCTTCTTTTGCTTTTGACCACTCACTGAACCTTATCTCTTTAACATCATATTCCCAGATGGTCACTCTAATTCATCTCCAGTAAAGTTGGGTAAGATTAACTCATATATTAAGTGGTGGCATCTGCTATATTTAGCTTTTTAAAAAATAGATTTGCGATTAAAGCAACTAAAGTTGATTTGCGGATTGATTTAAAAATTGACCTGAAAATTGACCTGTAAATTGATTAAGAATTGACCTGAGAATTGACCTGAGAATTGACCTGAGAATTGACCTGAGAATTGACCTTAGTTAATCTTTCCAACTAAATTTATATTCAGGACTTTTTATTTAATGAACAAATAAAAAGAAAAAGTTGTTGAGAATTGATTTCTCTCAATATTTGAAGTGGAGAACCATGAGAGTTCATTCCTTAAATGAGGTTGAATTTCAACCGGTCTTAAAATAACTCAAATCTCTCAGTCCATCTTTAAATAAACTCAAATATCAACAAATTCATACTCACGGCTTCCAAACCCGATTTCTTCTCCATACTTGAGCTGGTGGGTTCCATCGATCATTGGCCACGCCCCTTTGAACTTATCGGCTCCGGCTTCGTGGTTACATTGAAGGGAGGAGTTGATGAGCCCTTTCTGCCTATTTACAAGGTCGTAACTTGCCTGGTCAAGGGCAACAGGATCTTTTGAGGCAAGAATTCCTATATCCGGTACGATAGGAGCATCACTCCAGGGTACGCAGTCGCAGTCAGGTGTAATTTTAAGCAGGAAATTTATGTAACCTACTTTTCCTTCTTTTCCTTTTACTGCCCCATAAGCGTACTCAGTAAGACATTCCAGGAAGTTCGGAATATCATGTTCCCAGTCTATAGTTATAGCTCCGGCAGGGCAAACTTCCATGCACTGTCCACAGCTTATACAGATATTGGGATCGATCATTGAGACTTCTCCCAGAAGATAAGGGGCTCCTACAGGACAGATTTTAATACATTTCTGGCAGCCTATGCACTTTTCTTTAACCACATGCGGGCTTGTCGGAAAATGCTGTTCCTTCTTGCCGGATGCCGGAGCACAGCCCATAGCAAGGTTCTTGATAGCTCCTCCGAAGCCCGCCATAATGTGCCC
>NZ_LZPK01000148.1:0-10842 GCF_001729375.1 Methanosarcina sp. A14
AGAAATTCAAAATAGAAATAGAGTTTGGTATATTTATTGGATAGAAAGCGCCTATTTTCCGTTTTTCTACACATTAAATTATTAGATAGAAGGGCTTATTCACAGAAGCCCATAAATTTATCTAATACTTCTACTTGCCGGGTTAACCAGCATATTTCTTACTCGGCCTTAATGCGTTTAATGGTTGTAGGACGCTCTTTTACCAGGATCCTGTGTCCACAGTATGGACACCTTATACCTGTGTACTCATAGTCGATTTCCACTTTCTGTTTACATCGAGTGCATTTATAACCCATACAACCACAACCCTAAGATATTACTTTGCCTCAGCAACATTCTTCATCGTACGCAGCAGAGTCTGACCGACGCTGGTATAAGGAATATAAGTTCCGCCAGCAAAAGTGTGTCCACACTTACTGCATTTCCATATGCCGGTCCCGATTCTCTTCACGGTAGGCCTGGCACATTTTGTACACACATGCGGAGCTCGCATGCGTTCTTCCAGGTCTGCAACAAGCTTTCTGTCCTTTCTTCCGTATCTGGCACCGAATCTGCCTGCTGACCTGGAAACCCTTCCTTTCTTAGTGAACTTTTTTGCCATCGTTAAAACTCCCTAAAATAAAACATTTAATTCTAAGTGATTGAATTCGGAACCTGCTGGCTCGCGGGTCAGATCCCTGGGGTCAGATCCCTGAAACCCAGATATCAGATTCTACAATCACCTCTTGAACATATACTTAGACCGTAATACTGCATTTAATATTTATATTTAATTAATCCTGCCTGATCATTCCTTTTATACCAGTTCTTCCAGGTAAAGTTTCCTGAGTTCGGCTGCCTTTTCGCATGCTATATCTATTGCTTCCAGCACCTCAGCCTCGGTGAACGGAACAGAGCCCATTTTTTGCATACCTGCGACAGATCCATCCGAACTTGAGACCACCGTTAATTTAGTCTCACAAACCGCTTCCTCGTCCCGTGACGGGTCCACCATCAGCTTTGAGCCGATCTTGGCAAGAGTTACGCCCACAGGCATCTCTTTCATTGCAAGGGGCACATCCGCACCGATTCCATGCTGCTCGTTAGGGACAATTGTAGTCATAAGGGCCGCAATAGCAGCAAGACAGGATGCATCAATGACATTCCCGTTATCATTGAGGACATGGATATCTATATAGATGATCCAGACAGATTCTCCAACGCTTATGCAAAGCTTCTTTATATCAATTGCGCCTGATTCCCGAATTCCCCTGTCTACAACCCTTGCCATTTCAATTGCTTCTTCTCTGGGTGGACCTGGCTCAAACTCTGGGGAAGCAATAGGGTTGAGTTCCAGATTAGTAATAATTACGCCTTCGTCATGAGAATCCTGAAAAGGAGTCCCTGGCTGAAGTTTAACTCCTACAAGAACCTGGGTAGCTCCCAAGGTTACCTTTGCCGAGCCCTCGGCTTTCGAGATAACATTCGTTTCAAGCTTGATATCTCTGAAATTTTTAAATCCACGCCCATCCTGGCGCTTTCCCTTAATCATAAGGTTGTAAATATAGTCCTTCTTAAGCGTAGCAATAACTTCACTCATCGTTTTCACCTCTGCTTCCGGATTCAGAAGGGTCTTTTACTACCTTCCAGGGACCTTTGCATTCTTCTTCAGGCTCTTCTACGGCTTGCTCGGCAGGAGCCTCTTTCCTGGACTCGGCTTCGGACTCTATCTCTGGCCCGGACTCAAAAGCTTCTTCTGAAGCAGCTTCTTCAATCCCGGCTTCTTCAGGCTGCACTTCCTGTTCAAGCTGAGGTTCTTCTTCAACCTCTGCCTTCTCTTCAAGTTGAGGTTCTTCTTCAAGCTGGGTTTCCTGTTCAAGCTGAGGTTCTTCTTCAACCTCTACCTTCTCTTCAAGCTGCGGTTCTGCTTCAGGCTGAGCCTTCTCTTCAGCGAATTCCTCAATTTCGGGCTCGATTTCTGTTTCTTTCCCAGAAACGGTTTCTTCAAGTTGAAGTTCTTCAAGCTTCTCAGGTTCGGAAACGTTCTCAAAAGAAGCCTCGAAAGAAGATTCAAAATCAGCTTTGTCTTCAAATGCCTCTTCTTCAGCTTCTTCTTCAATTTCTGCTTCAACTACTTTTTCTACAGCTTCCCCTTCTACTACTTCAGCCTCAGCATCTTTAATGACTGTTTCTAACTCCTCGCACTCTGGAGCCTCTTTATTAACAGCACAGGCTTCAGCAGTTTCTTCAGATATACCTTCCTCAGACTCTTCAGTTTCCTCAATAACCTCTTCTACAACTGCTGCTTCGGGAGCATATTCAAGAGAAGGTTCCGTTTCCACAACTTCGAGTTCAGTCTCTTCAGCCTCTTCAGCGGCTTCGGACTCAGTCTCTTCCACAGGAGTCTCAAACTTCTTTCTCAACACTGCCTGCTGAATTTCAAGGATTTCTTTGCAGCCTTTCTTAACAAGCTCGAAGCCTTTTCGAATTTCATCAGGAGTTAGATTCCCGTCCATCTGGAGCAGGGTAATTTCTCCATCCTGGGTCATTGCAACAGGGAAATCGGCCTCACCATAATTATCCTCATCCTTGTTGAGGTCAAGCACTATTTGCCCGTCAACTTTTCCAAAAGCACAGGAAGTAACAAGACCTTTCATAGGGATGCCTGCATCTGCAAGCGCTATGCTTGAAGCATTAATTGCTGCTGTCCTTGTCCCTGCATCAGCTTGAAGTATTTCCACAAAAATATCGATTGCAGTTTTAGGGAAAAGCTCTGCCATAATCACCGGTTCAAAAGCTTCCCTGGAAACTTTTGAAATTTCAATGCTCCGTCTGCTGGGTCCGGGTCTGGCGCGGTCTTCAGTGGAAAAAGAAGCCATATTGTATTTGTAACGGATAACTGCAGTATCTGCGCGCTGTGAACGACGGGGGTGAACTTCTCTTGGGCCAAACACGCCTACGAGGATCTTATTCCTTCCCCATTCAAGATAACATGAACCGTCGGCTCGTGAAAGAACGCCGATCTCGATTTTCATGGGCCTGATCTCATCCGCATGCCTCCCGTCAAGGCGCAGCCCATCGTCAGTGATTAATTTTTCAGGTTTATCACTCATACTTTAATCTCCAAAAAACTCCTAACAACTACTTTACAGAAGCTTCCTTAAAATCCCTCATGCATATCCAGAACTCAGTTATTTGGATCCAGTAACACATCGATCTTCCTGTAAATCTCTTCGGAATGATCTTCTTTTGGCAACTTTACCTCTTTCGTACCACTTTTAAAAAACTTGGCGGACTTTGACTCTTTCTGCTTGCTCCGCTCATTTTTCAAAAAGTTATAGATCCTGTCTGTCAATCCGGAACGTTGAGCCTCGGCTTCGATCTTCCGGAGAGCCTTACTTAAAAGTTCCACATCGTCATCCTTTCCATCGATCCATATTCTGCCGTTCTGGCCCACGAAAATGCTGCAGTTTGTTTCTTTCTTAAGCATTGAGATCATGGATCCGCCGTGTCCTATCACACGTGGGACTTTCACAGGCTCAACTTCGACGATCTGGCCTGTTTTCAGTTTATGGAAGCTCGAATCTCTAAGGGCAAGCTCAACTTTCATGGAATTGTCTACATCTTTTACTCTAAGGATTATAGAGTCGCCTACATCCAGAACTTCATGCATCTCCCGGGATTCTATTCTTCTGGGATACTCAGACACATGGAACAGGCCGTCATAAGGAGAAGCAATGTCCATTATCCAGTTGGATGGCGTAACCACAATAACGATCCCGATCACCACATCATTTGCGGAAGGGATATAAACTCCCGCAAGAGGGATCACTCCAACTTTATCTTCTTTGAGATTTTCAATGCCACAAAATAAAGAATAGATCTTGTCGTTCTTGACATAAGTCCCGTATCCGGCTTTTTTCGAATTCTCAGATATCAGGTCACCAGGGATCACTATTTTTTTATCCATCCAACATCCTCTTATAAAAGTTTAGTTTGAGCCTCTCCCTTCGTAAGATGATTTATAAGAGCGTAAAGATCAGTCTGTACTCCTGCCGGGATTCTTACCACCGCAATCCAGGAGCCATCACGCTGCCATTCTTCTTTCGTAATGCTTCCTATCTTGGAAATATCTCCGTATGCTTTGGGAGCATATTCGGGAGGGATTTTCACAGCAATATTGACCTCTTCAAAGCGTATAGGTATAAGCGGGCGAATGGCTTTCATTGTGATTTTGACCAGCTGATCCACACTTTTTAAGGGGTCTATGTGCACCTTTGCCTCTTCCATCGCCTTTTCGATCCTTGCGGGAGGATGAGGTGCTTTTGTCTGGGGATTTATTGCATTCCTGGAAATGGTATAAATAACTTTTTTCTTTTTTTCCTCAAGCATGCGTTTTCTCTGTTCAGCAGTGAGCTGAAGCTCCCCACTTTTCAGGATCACGGCAGCAATCTTGAAGGGATCCGTTGTCTCAAAAGAATTGAGAATATCGGACTCTGCTGCTCGGTCCCCTCGGTTTGCGTCTTCGAAGATAGTTTCAACCGCCAGAATATCTTCAAGGTTTACGTCTTCTCCTCGCTTATAGGCCAGAGCTCCTTCGGGCTCGACCAGGACTTCGAAGTGTTTGCTGCCTCTCTTAAGCCGCGCAGTCACTGCCTCGTCCAGGGACACCATTTTCAAATACCTTCTCCAAAATATTATTTTGAGAATCCGAAGATTCTCTGAGTACTACACTCAACTATATATAGATTTTATTCTTTGTTCTCAGTTTCCTTGTGTTTTTCAAGGATCTGCTGAACATAATTCTCAACTTCTTCAGGAACTAATTTTCTGAATTTCTTGTCCTGAAGCGACACAATACCTACCTCAAGGGTAGACGCATCGAACTTGCCTTCGGCAGCCCTATAGAGTGCATCCATACCTAGAAGGATAGCTGCATCCATATTCATGTCTTCTCTGTACTCTGCTTCAAAGACCTCAACGACTGCATTTCTGCCTGCGCCTATAGCTGTCGCCTTGTATTCCAGAAGAGCACCGCTCGGGTCTGTCTCAAAGAGCCTTGGCAGGTTGTCATCCACACCTGCAATCAGAAGTGCAGTTCCATATGGGCGAACTCCACCGTACTGGGTGTATGTTTGTTTGTGGTCGCAGATTTTCTTGGAGATAACCTCCACACCTATGGGTTCATCGTAAGAAACCCTGTTGATCTGCGCTTCTACACGTGCTCTGTCAACAAGGGAGCGGGCATCTGCCACAAGCCCTGAGGTCGCAGCTCCTATGTGGTCGTCAATCTGAAAAATCTTTTCAATTGACTCGGCTTCTACAAGCCTGCTAGTTATTCGCTTGTCAACGAGCAGCACTACCCCATCAGCTGCCTTAATTCCCACGGCTGTTGTTCCCCTCTTGACTGCTTCGCGGGCATATTCTACCTGAAAAAGTCTTCCATCAGGGCTGAAAACTGTAATTGCCCTGTCATAGCCCATCTGTGGTGCCATCTGCATATTCCGTATCTCCCTTAATTTTTATTGTATATTGTTATTATCTTCCCGGCAAGAAACCGGTCTTTTTTCCTTAAAGGATCTCTATCCACAGGCTCGTAGCTAAATCACCGCCCTCCCCAAAAAGGCTTTGGTCAGTGATTGTGAACTGCTGCGAGGATATCCCGAAAAATTCAGGAGCTTAAAGTCCCCGACCCAGCATTCAGGTAAGGAAACCGACTTTTGATTTCCTATAACGTATTTCTTCCTTATTAGAGTTTTTTACATTTTATTCAGAACTTCCAACCTGAAATACTTTTTTCGGACGAAAACTGCGGAAAATACCCCAGTTACAGGGAATTCAAAGGTACTTCTACCCTGCAAAACTTCGACCCTGCAAAGTACGTTTTCCATAATCTGGGTTCGCGCACTTTAGGAGCCTTTTTAATAGTTTTAAGGTCCAGTTCCAATGTTAACTAAGTCTGCTAATAAAGTGTATTTACTCAGTTATAATGCTTGTGAGACCCGAAATTATCTTGCGCTTAAGGTCGTATTTTGAGTCATCTATAAAAGGGTTTTTGCTTCCACCGTTTTATTCTATACAGGTTTCAATCTACGTTTCGATCAGGCTCGCAATCATAGGATTTTATTCGGACCAGCTATTTTTCTGCCAATCAGCTTTGCCAATGAATATTATACCTGTTATATTAATACCAATGAATATTATATTTGTTACATCAATATACTCATTAATATACTCATTCATCATAGTATATATCAGACAGCGTCCTGATAGTTTATTATAATAGTTTCCTTGAAGCCTCAAAGCCGAGAATTCTCAAACCTGGCACAAAGCCATTATCAGAAAAACTGCTTAATTTACTTTCCCGGACCCTGAAAATTTGAAGCTTTTAAATTCTCTGGCTTTGACATTCACGAATCCTAAATTCAGTCTTTCTGAGCCCTGCAGTTTAGCTTTCCGGAATCCTGCCCAGGTTATTATTCTTCAGACGTTTTGGATTTATCCTGATTTCTGGCTCAAAGGTCGTATTCTGAAGAAATTTTTCGGTTGCCCTTTTAATCGTGCCTGAAGTTCCAAGTATATGCACAGTTGCCCTTTTTCCGTTGACCCGTGTGAGAGTTGCCAGTGATGCTCTCGTTTCTTTTACTTTCGTATGAGCACACTGAATAATACCTTTAGATTCTTCAAAACCGAGCACTTTGATATCACATTCACTGGCAGTGACATCTCCAAGCAAGGAAGAAGCCGAAAACATGACCTCTTTGACCAGATCACTCCTGCTGACTGGTACCTCTGAGATCAGCTCAAAGGCCAGATAGCGCTTTTTCGCACGAAGCGAAGGAAGTAGGCGTTTCAACAGTAATCTCCCTCCTCAAGTACCTCAATACCTTCTCTAACATAGCCGGGACCAGGGCGGTTCCTTGAGATTATTCCTTCAGGCACAACAGTAATGGCTTCAAGGGCCTCCTCTTCTTCAAGACCGCAGACTTCAGCCAGAGCAAGTGTCTCCATGGGAGAACGAAGGTCAAAACAGGACATTGCGCCACTTGAAAGGACAAGGGAAACATCGTACTTTCTGGCAAGTTCAAGGTTTGCTCTTAAATCCGACAACAGACGAACGCGCCTTGGTCCTCTTGAATGAAGAAGGGGTCTTATTGTCAGGCCGATTGCGACATCGTTTTCAGCTGCGGCCTTTGCAAGCACCTGGTTTAACCCACTGCTTTTAGCAAAAGCCGGGTGGTTCAGAACATCCACTCTCGGGTTTTCCAGAGCAGCCCTGTTGACGTTTTCTGAACCTCCATGGACTATCAGGACGTCCACAGACTTCCGAAATTTTCCAATAAGCCCGTGAAGTTTCGAGGGATTTTCCTCCACAAGCTCGATTCCCCTGAAAACCTCAAATCCGTTAGTAGAGGGCAACACAGGTTGTGATTGAGGAAGTTTATCAGAATGGTTTGCAAGCGCAATCCCGCTGTACCCTAAATGCCGGGCAAGAGCAGAAAGTTGATCAACCGTATTTTCCCCATCAGGCACTGCATGAACGCAAAAGTCGTAGAATTTAGGTTTACCCAAACAATTCCTCCACAATAGCTCCAGCTTTTTCCCGGTTTTTCGGATAAGTCTCGATCTTGACTTTTGCAGTGATCGCATCCGAGGAATTAGTCAGCTTCACCTGCTGCAGGTATGCAGCCTGCTTGTCAAAGCGAAGATGGAAGACCTGATCATCATCCAGCCTCTCAGGCATTTCTTCCCTCAGTTTTGCTATATCTTCTTCCGAAAAGTTCTCCCGTACGAAGCGGGCAAAACTCAGACAGTCTGCCTTTCTTTTAAGCTGTACGCTCAGGATAGTAATGGGATTTCCATGGTGCCCTTCAGCCTGGAACTCTTCAATCAGTTTGCTCCCGTCCCGGACGCCGGCACCGGATAAAAAAAAGTCCAGAGCCTCACAGACTCTGGATACGTCTTCGGTTGCGTGGGCGATCACACGCAGTATTATGTGATGAATCACTTGCCTCGACTCTTGTTTGCACGGATACTCGGTCTGGTCTTTTCAGTACCTTTTCCGCGTGCAGACATGCCTCTGCCCTTCTGGCCGGCACTGGTCTTGCCCCTTGCGGCTCTGTCCCTGGCGGACGGGTCGCATACCCAGTTCAGGCTCTTGTCACTCTTAATTACAGGGTGGAAGGGATCTACAAGAATAACTTCAAACCACTTGTTCTTTCCATCCTCCCCTACCCAGTAGGAGTTCAGGACTTCAAGGTTCGGGTATTTGCGATCTGCGCGGGCTTCGGCAATTCTCTGAATGCTCATGCCGCCTGTGATCTTGTTTACTCCCATTTTCTGGGTCCTTCTTCCACGGTTGAACCTTGTTTTACCAAGCCCTCCGCGGCGTACTTTTACTCTGGCAACGACAATACCCTGCTTGGCTTTGTATCCAATGGAGCGTGCTTTGTCGATTCTTGTGGGCCTTTCAATTCTGGTCACGGATCCCTGCTTTCTCCAGACCTGCATGCGCTCCCAGCGGAGCTCGTTCACGTAAGTTTTATCAGGATTTTTCCATGCATCACGTACGTATGTGTAATAAGATTTTACCAATTTAAACACCAGGTTTCACTTTTGTTTCACGGTTCAGCCCTGCCAGCAGGACCACATTCCAACGGGATCTAATCCCGAAAATGAAACATGGGATAAACTGAACCATCTGATTTAAAGCTTTGCCCGTACATAGCTCGATTAAGTGAAAAATCTACGCAAAAAGAGAAAAGATGACTCTATTCCTAAATCTAGTGATTTTTCTTATTTTTTCTTCTTTAAACCTACAATTTTTCCTAGTAACTATCCAAAAAAGCTATAATAGTTTGGGAAAACAGATTCTTTGGCATTTTTGCCAAAGAATCAGTATATTCATCTGATATTTTTTCAGAATAGTTCAATTAAAAATGAGCGCTGGCATACTTTTAGCTTTTAGTGGGTTTCATCGATTCGAAAAGGAGATAGATAAGACGTTTTTAGTGAAAGAAACCGTTTTGAAGAAAAAGCTTTCTTAGTTTTAATGTTACAGGTGAAGTAAAATAGTGTTTTTGTCTTTTATATAAAAAGGTTCAGAGGATTCTTTTACCAGTGGCTGAAATTATTTTCTCTGCTTATTTTCTCCAATCTCAATTTTACTTTTTTCTGGTTTTCAAATCCTCTGTGTCCAGTAGGAATTTCCTCTAAAGTTTTTATCGAGATATGACAGGTCCCGATATGTAGTGAAACATTTACTCAGGAATCTTTTCATTTTCTTTTCCAACTTCCTTTTCAGCCTCTTTTTCGGCTCTGTGCTTGTGAAGTGCCATTTCGATATTGCTGTGCAGGTCTTCTTCTTTAAAAGGTTTTGAGATATATCCCGCAGGCTCTGTCGTTTTTGCCCTCTCAAGAGTTTCGTCATCAGTGTAAGCGGTAAGATAGAGTACTGGAATCCGGAGCCGGTTTTTGATTTCACGAGCAGCCTCAATTCCATCCATCTCACCTTTTAACATGATGTCCATCAAAACAAGGTCTGCATTCGTCAACTCTGCTTTTCTTATTGCTTCCTCTCCTGTGGATGCAGTGCCCGGTACAGTATAACCAAGATTTTTCAGTTTGTTTCTAATATTTAGAGCTACTATATTCTGGTCTTCGACAACCAGAATTTTTGCTTTTTTCATTGTATCTCCCCTTTGATATCGGATAAGCCTCCGGATAATCAGTTGTTTTCCTTAAATAATATTTTGAAGGTAGTTTCTGAATCTTTTTGAAGTTCAATTGTGCCTTCCAGCCGTTCAACAAGAATGTTTACAAGCTGTAGACCCAGAGAACCAGTATTCCTGAAATCAAGGCCTTCCGGAAAACCCAACCCATTGTCCGAAACTACCAGCGAATATTAACTATTTTTATTAACTGAGCTCTTTGCACCAATATTATTGGTGATATTACTTATACTTTTATTCTTTACATTCTCTTCAGCCTTGCAGAGTTTTATTCGGATTTCGCCTTTTCTGCCCTGAGGAAAAGCATGTTTCAAAGAATTGGATACAAGTTCATTAATAATTATTCCCATAGGAACTCTGCCGTGTCCATTCCAAGAAAGGTTTCTTCAACATCCAGGTGCATCCTGACATCGCCTCTGACAGTACTGTTACTCCACTGACTATGCCATATTGCCTGAGAAACTCACTGCATTCAAGGAGGATTTCGTTTTCTATATCTTCCAATAGAATCGTTTTTCTCAAAACAAGGGTACATTCTGCCTGAGACTTTTCTTTTATGATAACCCTGTCTATAACTCCAGCTTTCCAGTCATATCTTGCCCTCAGAATGAAGTTTCCACCAGGCTCCTCCGTTTTTACTTGCATAGTTTCCAATTACAGAAACGAGTATCAATATCTTGATTGAAATTCAGGCTAACAACATCTTATGAGGATTTTTCTACTTTTATATTTTTCATTCCTTTAACTTAAAATTTTCTAGTTACTCTATCTTAAAAAATTAAAATGGATTTATATGTATCCACTATTTAAAAAGTTATATGGTATTATTGGAATTTTTTAAAATTCTCACGAGTTATTCAGAATTAGATAAGTAAAGTAGAGTATGCGGGATACAGTTTTTCGGAATATCTTCCAGTATGCAAGAAAACAGTTTTTCTAAATATCTACCAGAGTATTTTCTGTTTGCTTCAAGCATTCTCAACCTGTAGGAGGTCATCTTTGATTTTAAAAACTCCTATGTTTTAATAAAACTTAGTAATTATAAAATCATATTTAACATTAAATTGTTGTTTGCTAAAAAAACATTTTACATTGGAATATTTTTTGTTTGCAAACAATTTTTCTTATAATT
>NZ_LZPK01000149.1:0-2949 GCF_001729375.1 Methanosarcina sp. A14
CTGCTATCAGCTTTCATTCATCAGCTTTCATTCCTTCCTAACATCATCTTTCAGTTGGAACTAAGCGCAGATATACTTATATACTGGTAACAGCATGTAAATGAATTCATCAGTATGTGCTGTAAAGAAGCTCCTTTAGAGAGCTGCTCCTGACTTTTCGTGTATTCTTTTTGGGTATTCGATCAGGGGCTACAGGGTGCTGTATACATTCCCCTGGAGGGAATATATGGTAGAAGAAAAGAATAATGAAGAATTAAGGCATCTTGTTCGGATTATGAATACCGACCTGCAGGGGGCAAAACCCGTGGAATACGCCCTAACAGGTCTCCCAGGAATAGGGAGGCGCACCGCTATCCTTATCGCAAAGGGCGCAGGGGTAGATCCTACTGCTACACTTGGATACCTGCCAGATGAAGAAGTGTCAAAGCTAGACCGCGCAATCGGGAATTTTGAGGAGATTGTTCCATCCTGGATGTTGAACAGGCAAAAAGACCTGGCAACAGGACAGGACAAGCATCTGCTGGGAACAGACATCTTACTGACTTTCAGGGAAGATATTAACAACCTGAAGAAGGTTCGCGCCTACAGAGGATTAAGGCACGAAAGGGGCCTTAAGGTCAGAGGACAGAGAACGAAATCTACAGGCCGCCGCGGGTCAACTGTCGGTGTCAGCAGGAGAAAGTGATTTTCCGGTCAGGTGATTTTAAATGGCATATCCAGGTAAAAGAAGTAAAAGTTTCGAGACTCCCAGGCATCCCTGGCAGGAAGCCAGGATGGCATCTGAAGTTCAGCTTGTAAAGGCATACGGCCTCAGAAACAAGAGAGAAGTTTGGAAAGCAGCCAGTATGCTCAGAATGTACAGGTCTGAAGCCCGAAAATTACTTGCAAGCGCTGCAAACTCTCAGGAAAGAGGACTTGAAGGGCATCAGAAGACGCAATCTGAAGAAATTCTTGCGAAGCTTATCCGCTATGGCATCATCAAATCAGATGCCGACATTGATGACATTCTTTCTTTAAAAACTGAAAATATTCTCGAAAGGAGACTCCAGACTCAGGTTCTCCGTCTCGGGCTTGCCAGGACAGTTGTCCAGGCTCGTCAGTTTATCACTCATGGTCACATTGCAGTAAACGGCAGAAAAGCTACAGTTCCGGGAATGCTCGTCTCCAAGGAAGATGAAATGCATATCGGGTACTATTCAACTTCTCCGCTCGTTAGCGAATCTCATCCTGAAAGACCTGTGCAGGTAGCATCTGTTCTTGCAGACAGCACAACCACTTTAAGGGCTGTTGCAGAAGCAAAGCAGGCTAAAGAAAAAGCTCCTGAAAGAGGCGGAAGGAAGAGAAGAGGGAGGAGATAATCATGGCAAACATGAAATGGGCCGTAGCTCACATTAAATCTTCATTTAACAACACAATTATTACTGTAACCGATATCACAGGGGCTGAAACCATTGCAAAGTCTTCTGGTGGTATGGTTGTAAAAGCTGCAAGAGATGAGAGCTCTCCTTATACTGCCATGCAGATGGCAGGCCAGCTTGCTGACCAGCTCAGGGATAAAGGTATCCATGGCATCCATATAAGGGTAAGAGCACCTGGTGGAAACAAGCAGAGAAGCCCGGGCCCTGGCGCTCAGGCTGCAATAAGGGCTTTTGCAAGAGCAGGAATCCGTATTGGCAGGATTGAAGATGTTACTCCTGTCCCGCACGACGGCACTCGTCCCAAAGGCGGAAGACGTGTATAAGAGAATTCTTCAGGGAATTTCTTCAGGAAATTCTTCTAAAATTCTCTTTTTGAAAGCATTAAAATATAAGGGAAATTAAGGAATATGACGATGGAAGTAGACATTCTGGAGTTATCGGATAGATCTGCAAAATTCGTGCTTTCAAATGTTAGCACATCTTTTGCCAACGGCATTCGACGCGCCATGATCGCAGATGTACCAACGCTTGCGATTGAATATGTGAACCTTTACGACAATACCTCGGTACTCTATGATGAGCAGTTGGCTCTACGTCTGTCCTTAATCCCGCTTGTTACGGATGTAGAGACGTATGTGCCACAGGCAGAATGCGATGTCTGCGGAGGAGAGGGCTGTCCTGCCTGCGAGGTTTCCTTAACCCTAAGTGCAGAAGGTCCATGCACGGTTTATTCTCGGGATCTTATTTCCTCTGACCCGAAGATACAGCCGGCTGATCTCAATATCCCTATTGTTGAACTGAAAAAAGGGCAGAAGCTTGTGCTTGAGGCCCTCGCTCATATGGGCTATGGCAGGGATAGTGTTAAATGGCAGGCAGGAATCGCTTGCGGCTACAAGAACGTGCCTGTTATAACCATTGAAAACTGCGATGCATGCGGGCACTGTGCAGCCGAATGTCCGAAAGGCATTATACGGTTTGAAGAGTCAGGTGCCAGAGTTTCTGACGAAGATATCCTGAAGTGCTCACTCTGCAAGCTCTGCGAGCAGGTCTGTGACATCCACGCAATAAACATTAGCTTCGATGAGAACGCTTTTGTGTTTACAATGGAGTCCGATGGTTCTTATACCGCCAAAGACCTTGCCCTTAATGCAGCAGATGTGGTCAAAGGCAAAGCTGAAGAACTTTTGAGCATTCTGGACCAGTTCTGAGCTCAGCTCGGGTACAGGCCCATATCCAATTTTTTGAGATTAAGGCTGATAGATCCCTGAATATTTTAATGAGTTAGATATTTCTCTGGACTCTCTACGCCTTACATATTATTGTTCTGTACCTGAATACGACAGAAGACATTCTGTCTTATTTGCGTTCTTCCAAAACTTATTCCCGGTGACCTTCACGGCTCGAAACGTTTATATATTATCCACGATATTGTGAGGGAGTGCAAGGCGTAAAGCGCGCCGGATTATCATAATGAAACAGTATTAAACATAGATTAGACACAGATTAATACGAAATGCGAGGGTTGCCCAGC
>NZ_LZPK01000150.1:0-6122 GCF_001729375.1 Methanosarcina sp. A14
ACAGGAGATTCCGTCTCAGACAGCGGAAGTTCAGATACAGGGGATTCAGACACGGACAAAGTGGATTCTGGCTCAAGTGATGGTAGTTCCGATTCTGGTTCGAATGATAGTAATTCCGATTCAGGCGTAGACGATGGGAATTCAGGCACTAGCCCAGATGATGGTAATTCCGATTCTGGCTCGAATGATAGTAATTCTGATTCTGGCTCAAATGATAAAAATTCCGATTCTGGCTCGAATGATAGTAATTCTGATTCTGGCTCGAATGATAGTAATTCCGATTCAGGCTTAGACAATGGAAATTCAAGCACTAGTCCGGATTCCGGTAATTCCGATTCCGGCTTAGATGATGGAAATTCGGGCACTAGCTCGGATGATAAAAATTCAACTTCCGATTCAGATAACGTAGATTCTAGCAAAGGAGATTCAGACTCAGGTAGCGGTGACTCAAGTAGCGGTGACTCAGATACCAAAAATTCAGATACTGGAAATTCAGGCACAAGTCAAGATACTGGAAATTCAGAAACCAAAAATTCAGATACCGTAAGTTCAGATACTGGAAATTCTGATACCCAAAATTCGGATAACACAAGTTCAGATAGCGGGGATTCTGATACCCAAAATTCGGATAACACAAGTTCAGATACTAAAAGTTCAGTTACCGAAAGTACAGATAACGGGAGTACAGATAACGGGAGTACAGATAACGGGAGTTCAGATACTGAAAATGAGGATTCAGGTTCTAGTGGTTCAGGTTCTAGTGGTTCAGGTTCTAGTGGTTCAGGTATGAATCTTGTTTCCAGCGAGCCAGTAACCAATATTGCTGCTCAGGAACTTTCTACCATGAGTATCGTGAGTGGTTATCCTGTCCAGTTCGATTTTACAAAAAATGCCACGTGCATTGTAAATATTGAATTTGATCCTAAGAAAACATTCAGAAAAACAACAACAGTTGTAGAAGAACTTAAAAACAGATCCACCCTTGTCCAGACCTCTCCTGAAGGCACAGTCTATAAATATGCGAATATCTGGGTAGGAGATCGCGGAGCAGGGCTTCCGACTTCCATTAATAGTGGGTTTGTAGAGTTTAAGGTTGAGAAGGCATGGATCAAAGATAATAACATTAATGAGACTCAGGTAGTCCTTCAAAGATATGATAGTGACTGGCAGCCACTTTACACGGAAAAAGTTGGAGAAGATGATAATTATATTTACTTTAAATCGGAAACTCCTGGCTATTCCTTCTTTGCAATAACGGAATATACCGGGCAAAATCTAATGAATATCAATGGGGCTGAAAAAATACAGGAAACCCTGAGAAATCTGGGAAGTGAAGGAAAAGCAGCTCTTTACGGAAATGCAGAAAATAATAATAGCAGTAGAATAAAGAATCCAATGGGAACAGCAAGGATACTTATGGCAATTTCCTTACCGCTTTTCATGCTTCTTGTTGGATATGGCATATTTAAGAAAAAGATCTAAGAAAAAGTTCTAAGAAAAAGATCTAAGAAAAAGATCTGAGAAAAGATCTAAGAAAAAAGGTCTAAGAAAAAGATCTAAGAAAAAGATCTGAGAATAACATACGTTATATAAAGTATGTGAGATTTTTTTCTCACCTACTTCTTATTATTTTTCCCATCACTTAAATAAAGTTAATCTTACACACAAGATCTTAAACACCAGATGCTTATCGAATTTTTACCGCGAGCATCCGATCAAGTGCTTCTTTTGCTCTGGTCCTCACATTGTATGGGACAGTGACTACGTGCTGGACTTTTTCAAGAGAGACTAGGACTTTTTCAAGATTAACCATTTTCATGCTCGGGCAGCAGGCAAATTCCGAAACGCAGTAATATTTCTTTTCGGGAGCTGCTTTATGTAGCCCGTGGAGGAGTCCGCATTCCGTACCTATAATGAACTCTTTTGCAGGGGAGTTTTTTGCATACATTATCATCCCTCGTGTGCTTGCAATATGGTCTGCAAGTTCCAGAACCTCGGGGCGGCATTCGGGGTGTGCAATAAACTTCGCTTCTGGGTGCTTTTCCTTCATTTTCAGGACATCTTCTCTAAGGATCTGATGGTGCGTTGGACAGTGTCCTTCCCAGGGAATTATTTTTTTGTCAGTCCTGGCTTCTACATAGGCAGCCAGGTTTTTATCAGGCACAAAAATAACCTCATCAGCCTCCAGGGAGTTTACCACCTCAACGGCATTTGCGGACGTACAGCAGATGTAAGACTCGGCTTTAATGGCAGCTGAGCTGTTAACATAGCAGACCACCAAGGCATCAGGGTGCTTTTCTTTTTCTCTCTTGAGACCTTCAATATCCACCATGTCTGCCATAGGGCAGGTGGCATCAATTTCCGGCAGGAGGACTGTTTTATCAGGACAGAGAATTGCAGCGCTTTCTCCCATAAAATGGACGCCGCAAAAAACAATTACATCAGCAGTCTGACGGACAGCCTCTTGGCTAAGGCCCAGGGAGTCTCCAACAAAATCTGCAATATCCTGAACCTCAGGACGGGAATAATAATGAGCAAGAATAACTGCATTTCGTTTTATTTTGAGTTCTTTGATCCTTTCTATTAACTCTGCTTGCTGCATGGAATCACCATAAGTTTTTGGAATAAAGTCCGGAAAATAGGGACCCGGGTATGAGATTGAAGATCAAGCTTAAAATAACCAGTTTAAATGTAAGGTTTTAACAGGCGAGTGAACGTAAAAAGGAGTGCAACGACGGAAATTCCATCCAGCGCGCTCTTTTTGCACGCATGCCATTTGCTCCGGAAAGCTTACGTGCTTAACTCTCCCGCACTATATAATATTTGTGAATAATATTTGTGAATTGTATTTTTTGTGAGCCTCCGAGTTGCCACCTGAGTCCTGCAGTTCTTTTGAAAAAGTTGCTTGTTCATAATCCTTTTAAAAAAACTGCTTGCCTGCAAGCTTTTTGAAAAAAGGTTTGATCGAAAATCCTGAATAACGTTTAGGTTTGCTGACCCTATCCCTAAACCCTGTCGGCATGGTCAACCGACGCAACGGTTGCAGCTCAACGGTTGTGGCGCAATCCTTGTCAAAAAAGCTTGAGCACAATCTTTGTCAAAATGGCTTGAGCGCAAACCCTTTTTTAAAAGTTTTGATCGAAAACGACTTGATTGGACGACCTGGTTGACATCGTTAAGTGGTGACATGCTTGCGCTCAAGTGAACTAATTTATAAGTAAAAATCTCTGTTCTTTCGCTCAATAAACCAGTAAGATATATTGCATTTTTTACTGTGTGAGTAAAATAATATAATATCTTAACTTCAAGTATTTTTTGTCAGTTCATGTTCCGATCTGGACCGGGCTCAGGATTTTTTTCAGGGTGGAAATTGCAGAAAGGGCCGCAAGATAACTTGTTTTCGGATTTTCCGGGGAGGGGAGGTTTTCGACTCTTGTGGAAAGTTTTCCGAATTCGCCTTCTACAGTTATTTCATGTACATTTTTGGACAGAGTAGGGTCAGCGATTACTCTTACTTTTGTTCGCTCAAAGCCTATGCCTGCCAGGCTTATTGTGGCTGCAACATTCACATTTGCGGGGAAGGCTTTAACTGCTTCCGAGGCAGGCCCTTCAAAAAGCAGGGTTTCTTTTTCGATTGTTTCAAGCTTAATTCCCAGAGCTTCAACCTGGGGAGCCCCAGCGAGGCCCATAGGCGGTTTTCTGGTAGTAAGGGTAACTGATGATATTTCCGCTGCTGAGGCGGAGTTTATTCCATCAATACCAGCAACTGCGCCTGAAGGGAAATAGAGTTTGCAGTTATTCTGCTCTGCAAGTCTGAAGAGCCTTTCTCTGAGTTCTTCGTCCGCAAGAGCGCCTACACTCATAACCATCACATCGCGCCCAGCTTCAAGAGCCTGTGGTACTATTAACCTGACAGCTTTTTGAGAGGCACTTTCTATAACAAAGTCCACATTTTTCAGTAGTTCCTCAATCGTCATTGAGGCAGGACTGTACCTTTTCAGGGAGGATGTCAGTTCCAGGACTTTGTTCTTAGAAGAGTCGGAGAGAGCATACAACTCCGCATTAATAACTCCTTTGTCAATAGCCCTGCAAATCTGTCCACCAATAAATCCGCAACCAATAACTCCTATTTTCAGCATTTCAGGCTCCTGTAAATGATCAATAAACCTTGATCTTTAGATTTTTGTCTCCGGCTTTAAAAGCCTGAGGATCGGGTATTGTATTCTTTTCCCTCTTTTAAAGCCTTCTGTTGAGATTATTTTCTTAGTGATAGAACACCCTAAAATGCCCATACCCCTTATAAATCCTGGTAACATAAAATAGCGGGGTAAAATTTATGCTTATCAAAGAGGTTGAAAGCTTTATAGAAGAAGATCTGGGATACGATGATGTCTCGTGCACTATCGTGCCTGACAAACCTGCAGAAGCTATTATTTTCACTAAGGAAGACTGTACTGTTGCGGGAATTAAAGAAGCCGAATCAATTTTTTTCTATCTTGGAATTCAGGCTGAAACCACTCTTAAAGACGGGGATTGCCTCAAAGAAGAGGAGATAATTTTCAGGCTAAAGGGAGGAGCAGTATCTATTCTCAGGGCAGAGAGACTGGCTCTGAATTTCCTCGGGCACCTTAGCGGGATTGCCACTCTTACCCGGGCATGCGTGGATACGGTAAGGCAGTATTCCGAGACTACAAGGGTGGCCTGTACCAGAAAAACCACTCCCGGCATAAGGAAGTTCGAAAAGCTGGCTGTAGCTGCAGGCGGAGGAGATACTCATAGATTCAACCTTTCTGACTCGGTTATGATTAAGGATAACCACGTTAAACTGATGGGAATAGAAGCCGCAATCGAAGCCGCAAAAAAAACCAGCTTCACCCGGAAAATAGAAGTCGAGGTTGAGTCTGCAGAACACGCTGTGCTCGCTGCAGAACTGGGAGTTGATATTATAATGCTGGACAATATGCAGCCTGAAGCTATCCAAAAAACCCTCAAAACACTTAGTGGAAAAGGGCTTCGAAACTCAGTTATTGTGGAAGCATCCGGAGGAATTTCCCAGGAAAACCTTGAAGGTTATGCAAAAACAGGAGTAGATGTCATCTCGATGGGATCCCTTATCCATAAATCAAGATGGATAGATATGAGCCTGGAAATCATAAAATAATTAAATTGCCATGGCAATTTAATTATTGAGCATAATCTTTGATAGCTTCTCATCAACATATAGCGATTCAGAGGTTATATGACCAATAACTAAATTTTCAAGACAACTAGTAAATAATAATTTTTGTGTTAATTTTTAGTTTTATCTTTTTTATCTCCGTTTTACCTTATTAGTTTTAACGGAGTTAACCTTTTGCAGGTGTCAATTCACCTGAAAACAGCCACTATCTCTGGTTCTTATTTTCATTAATTGAAAGAAAGCTGGTTCAGGTTACATCGTAAGTTTATCATCATCTGCTTTATAGGTCACAATAGCTCTTCATTTTTGGAGAGTTCTTAAAATTTAATAACAATTAAGAAAATTTAGTTAACTTTATGTAATACTTTTATTCTCTAAGAATAGAGGAAAGTAACATGAAGTTTAATTATAATGTTAAATTATATAAAATTATTCTAATAGGATTGCTCGTTGCTGCTCTTGTAGTGACTTCAGGTTGCGCGGACAAATCCACATCTGATACGAATCAGAACGGATCTTCTCCATCAGAAACTTCAGGAGTTTCAGACACCAATAAGGCCGTAGAATCTGGAGAGTTTACACTCACGGATGGATATGGTAGGGAAGTTACCATACCTGAAAATGTGGAACAGGTTGTTTGCTCAGGAGCTGGATGCCTGCGCTATCTTGTATACCTGCAGGCTCAGGACGACGTAGTAGGGGTTGATAGCTTGGAAAAAGAGAAAAGCGAAGTAGAGGGCCGTCCCTATGTCCTTGCAAACCCGCAGCTTAAAGATTATCCCTTGATTGGGGAATTCAGAGGCAATGATGATCCTGAAAAGATAATTGCCATCAGTCCCCAGGTCATCCTGAAAACCGGCACAAGTGGCCAGTCGACAGCAAGCAATGGTGCTGATGCCGATGCGCTTCAGAATAAAACTGGCATTCCTGTTGTCATGTTCCC